>CAZMIS010000357.1:0-4685 GCA_964566325.1 uncultured Anaerolineales bacterium | reverse complement strand
ATCACGCGCCGTACTCATTCCCCACCTCCGTCAATACGTCTAGTCTAGCATAAGCTCTGCCGTTCGTAAAGGACAGGCCCGTCCGTTTGGCACGAAGTGCGCCCCAGGTGAGACGCTGAACGCAGGCGCCCGGTTCAGCGTTTGCCTCGAACCCCGGACTTTGCGGCGGCAGGTCGTCCCGGCCAGATGCGTCGTCCCAGCGCGAGAAAGAGGACGGCGACCAGCGATCCCCAGAGCAGGTGCACCTCACCGACGCGTACCGTCGGTATGCCGGTGAGGGTGGCGCCCAACTGTCCGACCCCAAATCCGGCGACCCCGGCAACGATGTCGCGCCATACGTGGCGCCATCCCCCGCGCCAGAACGTGAAGATCACGGCATAAATCATTCCGAGCAGGATCGACAGCCACAGCACGGGCGACAAGACGAAATCCAGCACGAGGTCAGTTAGTGCCTGCACCTTCAGCCCTCCCGTTCAGCCTGGCCACGCAGGATCAGCCCACCGCCCAGGCAACGATCATCCAGGTAGAATACCGCAGCCTGGCCGGGAGTCACATCTCTCAGGGGCGCCTGCACCTGAACGATGGCCGGCGTCCGGCCGCCCTGCAGCACAACGCGCGCCGGGACCGCGGGCGCCCGGTAACGGATCTGCACGTATGCGTCAAACTCGTCTGCCGGGGGCGAACCCGCGATCCAGTTGATCGACCCGGCCCGGAAGGTGGTCGATCCCAACTCATCCCGCGTTCCGACGATCAGCGCGTTGTGCGCTACGTCCAGCGCTATCACGTACCGGGGCTCGCCGCCGCCGATGCCCAGGCCGCTGCGCTGGCCGATGGTGTAGTGGGCCAGCCCGGCGTGGGCGCCCACCTGCCGGCCCCGCGTGTCCACGATCGGGCCGGGCCTCAGCACCTCGGGCGCGTGCCGGCCCAGGAACTTCCGGTAATCGCCATCCGCGACGAAACAGAGGTCCTGGCTATCCGCGCGCGACGCCGAGGGCAGGCCGCGCTCGGCCGCGAGGGCGCGCACCTGGGCCTTTGTGAACTCACCGACGGGCAGCAGCACGCGGCCAAGGTCGGCCTGGCCCAGCACGCTGAGAACGTAGGATTGATCCTTGCCCCCGTCCACCCCGCGCCAAAGCTCGAAGAGCCCATCCGCTGCGACACGAATCCGCGCATAGTGGCCCGTGGCCAGGTGCGACGCGCCAAGCGAACGTGCAAAGTCGAGCAGAAACCCGAAGCGAATGTGCCGGTTGCAGGCAATGCACGGGTTGGGCGTCAGGCCGCTGGCGTAGGCATCGATCCAGGCATCCACCACGTGGCGCTTGAAGGGCGCCCCGGCATCGATCGCGTAGAACGGGATGCCCAGGCGGTCGGCGACCGCGGCCGCATCGGTCACTGCCTCGACCGAACAACAGCGGTTAGTTGCCTGCTCCACTGCGCCGCCCATGAGGGACGGAGGCGGCTCGGACCAGAGCCGCAGCATGACCCCGATGACGTCGTATCCCTGCTCTCGCAGCAGGGCCGCGGCGACGGAGCTGTCGACCCCGCCGCTCATGGCGACGACGACGCGCTCAGCCACCGCGCACGCGCTTCACGATGGGGGGCAGCTCATCGAGCAGCGTGTCGACGTCAGACTCCGTGTTGGAACGGCCGAGGGTCAAACGAAGCGCACCCAACGCGTCGTTCGGCGCGTACCCCATGGCGCGCAGCACGCCGCTCGGCGTCGGCGCGCCGCTGGCGCAGGCCGACCCGGAGGAGGCCGCAATCCCCGCCAGGTCCAGCCCGATGAGCAGCGACTGCGCCTCCACGCCGTAGATGATCAGGCTGGCATGCCCGGGCAACCGCTCCGTGCGGTGTCCGGTGACCTCCACGTCGGGGATGCGCTCCAGCACACCCTCGATGAGTCGCTCGCGCAGGGCGATCAACCGCTCGGTCTCGGACGGACGCCGCGCGTCCGCCAACTCCAGTGCCCGGACCATGCCGACGATATAAGGCACATTCTCCGTGCCGGCGCGCCGCGCGCGCTCCTGGCTCCCGCCCGTCTGCGCGGGCATCAGGCGCAAGCCTTTCCGCACGTACAGCAGCCCCACGCCCTTCGGGCCGTGAAACTTGTGGGCCGACAGCGCGAGCAGGTCGACGTTCAGCGCCTGCACGTCCAGCGGCAGGTAGGCGCCCGCCTGCACGGCGTCGGTATGAAATGGGACGCCGTGTCGCCGGGCAATGGCGCCGATCTCCGCGATGGGTTCGACGGTGCCGACCTCATTGTTGGCCATCATGACGCTGATCAGCGCGGTATCGGGCCGGATGGCCGCCTCGATGGTGCGCGGGTCGACCATCCCCGCACGATCCACCGGAACGTGCGTCACCTCGCAGTCGAACCGCTCGACCAGGTCTGCGACGGTGTGCAGGACCGCTGGGTGCTCGATGGGGGTGGTGATCACGTGACGCCGCCCCTTGGCAGCCGCTGCGAGCACAACGCCGCGGATGGCCAGGTTGTCACTCTCGGTTCCGCAGCTGGTGAAGACGATCTCCGATGGCTCGCAATGGAGCAGGCGCGCGGCCGTCTCGCGCGAGGACTGAAGCGCAGCCGCCGCGCGGCGGCCCAGGCCGTAGAGGCTGGAGGGATTTCCGTATAGCTCGGTCCAATAGGGGCTCATGGCCGCAACGACCTCCGGATCGACCGGTGTCGTGGCTGAGTGATCCATGTAAATCATGTGCCAACTCCTTGCCCCGAATTGTACGCGACTTGCACGTCTGAAGCAAGCCTTCCGGACATGACCCGCGTCATTTACCCTGTGCACAAATCGAGCCATAATGCACGAGTGATCTGCGTGGCATGAAGCCTTGGGCGGATCATGTGACGCGTGATATACTCAGAGATGGCTTTGTGCACAGGCCTGAAGCCATCACAACCCGTTGAAGGGATGTTGCACATGCTCGAAATGTTCACTGAACCGCGGGGCGTTGCCGTTGTCGGCGCGTCCACGGACCCAGCAAAGCTGGGGTACCAGGTCCTCAACAATGTGATCCAGTACGGCTACGAAGGCGGGATTTACCCGGTCAACCCCACGGCGCCAGAGATCCTGGGGAAGAAAGCCTACCCCTCCGTGCTGGAATGCCCCGACCCGGTCGATCTTGCCGTGCTCCTGGTGCCGAGCAAGGTCGTGCCCAGTGTCATTGAGCAGTGCGGCCAGCGCGGGCTCAAGGGCGCGGTGATCATCACCGCGGGGTTCCGCGAGATTGGCCCGCAGGGCAAGGCGCTGGAGCAACAGGTCATCGAGATCGCGAAGCGCTACGGGATGCGGTTGATCGGCCCCAACGTGCTGGGCATCATCGACACCGTCTGCAAGCTCAACGCATCGTTTGCAGCAGGCATGCCTCGCCGGGGTAAGATCGCATTCATGTCCCAGTCCGGTGCGCTCTGCACGTCGATCCTCGACATGGCCATGGGCCAGGGCATCGGGTTTTCCCGCTTCTACAGCATCGGCAACAAGGCAGACATCAACGAGCTCGACCTGGTGACTGCCTGGGCCGAAGATCCCGAGACCCGCGCCGTCATGGCATACCTCGAAGGCATCACCAACGGCCCGGAATTCATACGCGTGGCCAGCGAAGTGACACGGCACAAGCCGATCATCGCCATCAAGTCGGGCACCACCAGCGCCGGTTCGAAAGCGGTCTCGTCCCACACCGGCACCCTGGCCGGCTCGGAAGCCGCGTACGATGCCGCGTTCAAGCAGGCGGGCATCCTTCGTGCGGGCTCGGTGCAGGATCTGTTCGACATTGCGCAGGCCTTCGCTCGCCAGCCTTTGATCGACGGCGACGGCATCGGTGTCATCACCAACGCCGGCGGGCCCGGCATCATGGCATCCGATGCGATCGAGCATGCAGGCCTGAGGCTGGCAGCATTGACGCAGGAAACCAAGCAGGCGCTGCAGGCCAAGCTGCCGCCGGCCGCGAGTGTTGCGAACCCGGTCGACGTCCTGGGGGATGCGTACGCGGACCGCTACGCGATGGCGATCGACCTCGTGTTGGCCGATCCCAACGTCAACGCATTGATGGTCGTGCTGACGCCCCAGACCATGACGCAGATTCCCGAGACCGCCGATGCCCTCGGCACGATCTCCAAGAAGTACGGCAAGCCCGTTTTCGGGGCCTTCATGGGCGACGCCGCCATTGCCAAGGGCGTCCAGGTACTCCGCTCGCATGATGTGCCGAACTACCAGGTTCCGGAGCGCTGCGTGAAGGCGATCGCCGCCATGCGGGACCAGCGAAACTGGCTGAACACGCCGCCCCTCCAGGTGGAGACGGTCGAGGTTGACAAGGCCAAGGTTGCGGACCTGTTTGCCAGGACACGCTCCGAGGGTCGCGTCACGATGGGCGATGCTGAGGCCCGCGAGGTGCTCGAGGCGTACGGCATTCCGCTGCCGAAATCGGGCGTGGCGGCCACGGCCGACGAAGCCGTTGCCATGGCAGAGGAGATCGGCTATCCCGTCGTCATGAAGATCGCGTCGCCCGACATCCTGCACAAGTCGGACATCGGCGGCATCAAGCTGAACATTGCATCGGCAAGCGAAGTGCGCGATGCCTTCGACCTGCTGGTGTACCGGGCCACGCGCTTCATGCCCGACGCCACGATCTGGGGCTGCCAGATCACGCCGCTCGAAGGCTGACCGCGCGCTAGTCCT
>CAZMIS010000356.1:0-4693 GCA_964566325.1 uncultured Anaerolineales bacterium | reverse complement strand
CCGAGATCGAGCGCAAGTTCGATGAGATCGTCGCCTTTGCGGAGATCGACCGCTTTCTCGACACCCCGGTGAAGCGCTATTCGAGCGGGATGTACGTTCGCCTCGCATTCGCCGTTGCCGCGCACCTGGAGCCCGAGATATTGCTGGTCGACGAGGTGCTGGCCGTGGGCGACTCGAGCTTCCAGAGGAAATGCCTGAACAAGATGCAGGACGTGGGGCAGCAGGGGCGGACGGTCTTCTTCGTCTCCCACAACATGCCCGCGGTGACGCGGCTGTGCGAGCGCGCCATCCTGTTGGACGAGGGCCGCGTGCTGCACGATGGGCCTTCGCACCAGGTGGTGGGCGCGTACCTGAGCTCCGGGCTGGGGACGACGGCGGCGCGCGAGTGGCCCGATCCCGCCAAGGCGCCCGCCAGCGAGGCGATTCGCCTGCGGGCCGTGCGCGTCAGGAACGACGCAGGGGCGATCTCCGAGGCAGTGGACATCCGCCGGCCGGTCGGGATCGAGATGGAGTACGAGGTGCTCAAGCCGGACTATAAGCTGATGCCCCACTTCGTGCTCTACAACCAGGAGGGCCAGCTCGTCTTCGTGGCCGTGGATCAGGATCCGGCGTGGCGGGGCCGCCCCCGACCTACCGGCCGTTATGCGAGCACCGGCTGGATCCCCGGCAACCTCCTGGCCGAGGGCGCGATGATCGTCGGCGTGGCCATGCGCACCGTCGAGCCGCAGCAGCTGCACTTCGACGTCCGCGATGCGGTGGTCTTCCAGGTCGTGGACAGCATCGACGGCGACTCCGCGCGGGGCGATTGGGGCGGCCACATGCGCGGGGTCGTGCGGCCGCTGCTGACGTGGAACACAGAGTTTGAGCCGCACGACCTTGCTGGCATGCAGGGCGCCGGCTGAGGGCGCAGCGTCCGGGTGCGGCAGTGTGCGGGCAGCCGTGGGATGCTGCCCGAATCGCCGATTGGCCAGAGGAAATGACATGTCCGGTAGGGTGTTGGAGCGCGTGAAGGGACAACTGCGTACGCTGGGTCTCTCCGGGCTGGTGCGCAGAGCCAGGAACCGGCTGACCGGCGGAACGGCCGCCGCCCAGCCGGGCGCCCGGCCGGGCGCGCCTGCGGGCGGACGGCCGCGCGACAGGATCGTCGTCTCCCTGGCCCCGGATGAACCGCCCGCCGGCTCCGTGCTCCTCTCCTACATCATCGATCCGTTCCTCCTGGGGCCGGATGAGCCGCTGCCGAGCCGTCACACTCACTATTGGGAGTCCTGGCAGATCGCACGGACCTTCCTGGACCTGGGATATGCGGTGGACGTCATCAGCTGGCGGAACACGGAGTTCGTCCTCCGCAAGGACTACGCCTTCTTCGTGGATGTGCGGCATAACCTCGAACGGATTGCACCGCTGCTCAACCCGGACTGCGTGAAGATCTTCCACAGCGATACGGCCCACATGTTGTTTCAGAACGCGGCGGAGAGCAGGCGGCTCCTCGAACTGCAGCAGAGGCGGGGTGTCACCCTGCAGCCGCGCCGGTTCGAGATGCCGAACCTCGCCATCGAGCACGCGGACTGCGCCATCATCAAGGGCAACGAGTTCACCCTCGGCACCTATCGCTACGCGGGCAAGCCGCTCTATCCCATCTGGGGCACGCCGGTGGCCCATTATCCCTGGCCGGAGGACAAGGACTTCGACGCTTGCCGCAGGAACTTCCTCTTCCTGAGCAGCGGCGGGATGGTCCACAAGGGACTGGACCTGGTGCTGGAAGTCTTCGCGGCGCTGCCGGACTATCACCTGACGGTGTGCGGGCCGGTGGACCGGGAGAAGGGCTTCGAGGACGCCTTCCGCCGGGAGCTCTACGAGACGCCGAACATTCACACCCACGGCTGGGTCGATGTCGATGGCCCTGAGTTTACGGACATCGCGAGGCGGTGCGCCGGACTGGTCTATCCGTCGTGTTCCGAAGGGCAGAGCGGCGGCGTCATTACCTGCCTGCATGCCGGGCTGATTCCCATCATCAGCGTCGAGTCGGGCGTTGACGTGCGTGACGACTTCGGCGTGCTCCTGAAGACCAGCTCCCTGCCGGAGATTCGGGCGGCGGTGGAACGCGTCGCTGCGCTGCCCGCGGAGACGCTGCGGTCCATGGCTCGCTCGTCATGGGAGGTGGCACGTGCAGGTTACACCCGCGAGATGTTCGCGGCGAACTTCAAGGCGGCTGTTTGCTCGATCATGGCGGCGCGCGGCCAGTCCTCCGGGCGGTGTGCGAATGGCTGAGCGGGCAGATGGGCCGCGCGTCGTGAGCCGGAAGATCCTGGCCGGCATGCTGCTGGGATGCCTGGTGTTCGGCTTCGCGCTCGGCGTGTATGCCGGCATCGCCCGCGGCATCCCCTTCGTCGGCGAGACGCGGTCAGACTGGGCGATCGGCATCTACACGGGGGATACGCCCTACAGCCTGTCCGCGCCCCGCAACATCCGCAATCCGGTCATCACGGCTGCCGACGTATCCGACATCCCGGCGCAGCTCGTCGCCGATCCCTTCCTGGTTCGGGAGCAGGACACGTGGTACATGTTCTTCGAGGTCATGAACGAACAGACCGATCAGGGCGACATTGCCCTGGCCACAAGTGCCGACGGGCTGAGATGGCGGTACGATCGGGTCGTGCTGGATGAGCCGTTCCATCTGTCCTATCCCTTCGTGTTCGAATGGGAGGGCGCGTACTACATGATCCCGGAAACGTCTGGGGCGAACGCTGTCCGGCTCTACCGGGCGACCGAGTTCCCGACGCAGTGGACGCTCGTAGGAACCTTGATGGAGGGAAGTCCTTACCTGGATTCGGTGGTGGTGCGGTTCGAAGACCGTTGGTGGCTCTTCACGACGCCCACGCACGACAACGATATGTTGCGCCTCTACTATGCAGACGAGCTATTGGGGCCATGGGTCGAGCACCCACAGAGTCCTATCGTGGCGGGTGACGCCAACATCGCGCGGCCGGCCGGCAGGTTCATCCTTCAGGATGGCAGGATCATCAGGTACGCCCAAGACGACGAACCCGGTTACGGGAACCAGGTTCTGGCCTTCGAGATCACCGAACTGACGACCACGACGTACGAGGAGAGACTGGTCAGCGAGGAGTCGGTCCTGGATCCCGGCGACACGCGCTGGAATCGCCGGGGCATGCACCACGTGGATCCACATCAGATCGATGGGGCCCGGTGGCTGGCCGCCGTGGATGGCAAAGGGGTGCGGCTCGTATTCGGGCTGCAGTACTGAGGGCAGTTTCGATGGTTTCCTCCCGTTGGACAGCCACCCTGGCCGGGGCGCTTCGTGCGCCGGGGCACAAGGCATGGCCGGCGTTGCTGGTCGTCCTGATGATCGTGCTGGGGTGCCTGAGAGTCGTCTCGACCTATCGGGTCTTCTGGCAGACCTGGGATGAACCGTTCACTATCGCAGCGGGGATGGAGTGGCTCGAGCGGGGACAATACACCTACGAGCGGTTCCACCCACCGCTGGCGCGGGTCATGGCCGCACTCGGTCCGCACCTGCGCGGGGTGACGGGCATCGAGGCGGCTGCGTCGCCCTGGGAAGAGGGAAACACCCTCCTGCACGCCGCAGGCGCCTACGAACGCAACCTCGCGTCGGCCAGGCTGGGGATGCTGCCCTTCTTCATCGTCGCGTCCATCGTGGTCGCGCTGTGGGCCCGGCGCATGGGCGGATGGCCGGCGGCGCTGGCTGCGGTCTTTCTCGTCACTACTTTGCCTGCGATCCTGGGCCATTCGGGGACTGCGGGCCTGGACATGGCGTGCGCCGCCTTCGTTGCGGCAGCGTTGTTCGCGTTTGTGTCGTGGCTGGCGCGGCCGGATGGGGCCCGTTCCATCCTGCTGGGCTGCTGCACGGGCCTGGCCGTGGTGTCGAAGTTCAGCGCCGCGGCCTTTCTCGTGGTGTCCGGCAGCGCGATTCTGGCGCTCTGGCGCGCCGGCGCACCGCGCAAATTGGCCACGGACATGGCCCCCACGCCCGATCGGAGACGCCTGAAGCAGGCCGCTGCGCTGGTCCTGCTTGTGTGCGGGCTGACCATCTGGTCGGGCTATCGTTTCTCTGTGGCTCCCCTGGCATCGCCGGAAGACAGGCCCCACGGCCTGGTCGACCGAATTGCCGGCGCCAACGGTGCGGCTCACGAGGTCGCTTACCGGCTCGTCGAAACCGTGCCTGTGCCTGCGCCGGAGTTCTGGGCGGGTCTCTCCGGCTTCTTTCACAGGGAGCACAGGGGTCATCTGGCCTATCTGCTGGGCCAGGTCGGGCGGCAGGGATGGTGGTATTACTTCCCGGTGCTCCTCGCCGTGAAGACTCCGCTGCCCTTTCTCCTGCTGGCGGCCTTCGGACTGGCGTTCATCGCCCGGGAGGTTGCCCGCACGCGGGCAGCGTTTCCGCTGGCAGTGGCGCCGATCGCGGCACTGGGTGTTCTGTCAGTCGGGATGCTGGGCAGCGTGAACAACGGGCTGAGGCAAATTCTCAGCATCTATCCGTTGCTCGCCATCATGGCGGGCTACGGCGTGCCCAGGTTGGCATCGTGGCGCTGGCAGGCGCACCGTGTCGGGCTGTGGCTGGCCGTCGCCCTGTGCGGCTGGCAGTTGATCTCCTCTGCCGCGGCCCATCCCGACTACCTGGCGTATTTCAATGCGCTGGCCGGCGAACACCCCG
>CAZMIS010000355.1:0-4694 GCA_964566325.1 uncultured Anaerolineales bacterium | reverse complement strand
GCGAGGTGTGCCATGCTGTGCGGCCGGCGTGCGAACGCTGCGTCCTCGTCGATATTTGCCGCTATGAGGGCAAGACCTCGCCGGCCGACGCGCAGCATGACGAGCAAACCGCCACCTGAGCAGAGCACCTGTGGCCAATCAACTCACACCAGCAATACGACGGGGTATTGACATTTGTTATACCATTTGGTAAAGTAGCCACATGGTACTATTGATTTCGACCGGACTCTGGCATGGCCTTGTATGGCGAGGAGGGGCATGATGCTGGACTATCTCTATCCTATCGACGAGCGCGCCCTCTTTACCGACCGTGAGTACTTCCTGGAGCTTCTCGAGCTCTGCGCAATCGAACTGCAGCAAGCGCGGCGCAAGCACCTGGCTCTCCTGGGCCTGCGCCGAATCGGCAAGACCCTCATCCTGAAGGAGTTCATCCTTCGTTGGCTCGAGCGACCCGCCTCGCCCGGCGCGCCGCCGGTCATACCCGTCTACCTGGATCTTCAACGCGTAGGGCTTTCACCGGAATCATTCGCCATGGAATACATGGGCGCAGTTCTGTACTGGTTCCTGGAGAAAGGCCAGGGACGCACTGACGAATACACCCGCATTCCGGCCATGTTACGGGCCGTAAGCACCCTGGGCAATACTCGGGTCATGGACGACGTTTTGGAGCTTGATGCCGGCTTGCGGCAACAGCCCATTCCGCAACGCCGCCTGCTGGAACTGGCATTCAGTTTCCCGGAGACATTGGCTCGCGAGCTTGGGGTTCGCTTCATGATCTGTATCGACGAGTTCCAGGATCTGAACCTGCTCTCGAACTTTCCGCAGGTTGGGGACGCCCTGGACATCTTCCGTTCGCTGCTGCAGACGCAGTCGGCCGTCACTTACATCGCGGCGGGCTCGGCGATCAGCCTGATGGAGGGGATTTTTCACCAGGCCCATTCGCCGCTCTTCGTGCACTTTCGCAGCGAACGGGTAGGGCCGTTCGACCGGACTGAGAGCGAAGAACTGGCGCGCAAGGCACTGGGGGGTGAAGATCTGTCGCCCGCCGCCGCACAGACCCTCTACGAGTGGACCCGTGGCCATCCGTTCTACATCTATGCCGTCGCCGAGCGCATGCGCGAGCAGATCCTCCTTGCGGAGCGAACGGCGAGCCCGCAACTCGTGCGCGAGGCCTTTGTCCTCGAGACCCTTTCGAGCGCTGGGCGCATCTACAACCTGTGTCGCTACGTGGTGGAGGAGTCTATGGGGCAGGCCCGAGGCCAGGCCTTGCTTCGGCTGCTCCTGCAGATCCTCGCTGAGGCGGAGAACCCGCTCACTTTGACGGAGGTCGCCCACAGATTGCGGCGCCCGCCCGGCGCCACGCGCTCGCTTTTGAATCGACTCGCCGCGGTGGATCTGGTGTCCCAGGCTGATGGTGCGTACGATCTGCCTGACCCGGTCCTCAAGATCTGGCTGGCTTACTTCCATGCCGGAGTCGAGCTACTAACCGTGCCACGGCGCGAAATCCTGGAGCAGTTGGTGGCCGACATGACACAGCGCTATCAGCGGATCAGCCGCGAATTGGGATTGGCGCGGGAAAGCCAGGTACGCGAACTGATGATGGCCTTTGATGGACGCCAGGTTCCGGGACGCCTGTTCGGTCAAGCCAGAGACAGCAAGTGGACCATACGCCTGCCCTCTTTCAACCGGGTCGGGGCATACCAAAGCCGTGATGGTCAGACAGAACTCGACGCCATTGGGGAAGGTTCTGAGCTCTGGTTGGTCGAAGTGAAATGGCGCAACCGGCCGGTGAGTGGGGCTGACATCGTGACCTTTGCTGCTAAGGCTCGTGCGGTGGCGAGCCTTCAACCAGCGAATCGACCGCCAACGCTGTGGATGATCTCGGGGAGCGGCTTCAAGCCGTCAGCACTAAGTTATGCGGCCAGCGAAGGCATCCTGGTCAGCGGAGCGCCGGAATTGCAGGAACTGGCGGAGTTACTGGGCGTGCGGTTCGGCAAGTGACCTTGTGCAATCGGAAGCCGCCTCCAATGATTCGGCCTCTGATTGCACAAGATTTTTCCTAGAACCTGCCGATGACGCCGCCATTGACGATGGGTCGGTGCGGCCGCCGCGGGTCTGCGAACTCGCCCTCCCACGACAGGGTGAAGTTGCTCTTCCTCAGTTCTCGCAAGACGATGTAGCGCATCCGCGCGATCGCGCCGGCCCTGACCTGCACCAGGCGGAAGCCCTGGAAGGTGGGCGGGACCAGGCGGCCCGGCAGCTTCTCGACGCTGACACCCTGGGGCACGTTCGGCTCCCTGTCCGATTCGATCACGGGCCGGTAGTGCTGCGGAGGCGGTTGCAGCCGGTAGAAGGCGCCGTATCGCTGGCGCGGGTCGATCGGGCCCAGTGCCGAGGTCTGGGCTAACAGCGGCCTGTGCTTCTGCCACCAGGCCTTCGGGTCCGAGGTCGAGTTCAGCGGGTCCCCATAGGCCGGCGTACGCACGGTGCCATGGGTCAGGTTGATCCGGTGGTTGGTGGAGACGCTCAGGACAACCGGCTGCGCGGGGTCCGGCTCCACCCGGACGGCGATGACCGCGCCCTTCGGCAGCGGACGCACCCCGAGCACGTCTCTGCCGTTGATGGAGTGATAGTACGTCTTTGGATTTTCTGTGTAGAAATCCATGTAGTACTCCATGGTTCCGGCCGCAGCGTTCCACCGGACGCGATACTCGACCCGGTCGTGATGATGTCCGGCGAGCACCAAGTCGACCGGGCGCGGCAGACCCACGCCGGCACAGATCCTGAGAAACTCCTCACCCTGGTGCGCGATGACGCCAGCGTCCATCCCGTCGGCAATCTCTCCGGTCTTGAAGTAGGGCGTTCCCGTCCGCGTCCAGCTCCGCCCGTCCTCGATCTTGTGGCGCACAAGGTAAGCATCGGTCAGCCCCGGGTCTGCGAGGGGATGGATCGTCTCGCGGTGGAAGTAGGCGTACTCGGACCCTTTCGGAGAAATGACCGGGCAGTGCATGCCGACGATCACCAGTCCGTCTGTCCCCGCCTCGACCACCGCGTTGCGCAGCAGCCCCAGCTCGCGCTCGGTGGGTCCGACCGAATCGGGTCCACCGCCGGCGAGGAGCTTTTGTGTCGCGGGCAGCCCGCTCCCGAACTGGCCGGAGAGGAAGCCGGAGCCGCCCAGCCCCAGGTTGATCAGGGTCCAGATGTCGAAGTCGTCGGGAATCCCGTTGTCCATCTTCGTGTCCATCACGACCAACCGGTGCTTGCCGAGCCGCACCACGTAGGTGCGCTCCCCGGTGAAGTGGAACTTGAAGTAGTTGTAGCGGTTATCGAACCGGTCGTACTGAAGCATCTTCCCCGCGCCCTCGATGTTGCTCAGCCCATATTTCGGCGTCCGGCCGTCCTGCAGGGCGATGGCATCGCTCTCCAGCAGGTTATGCGAGGAGTGCTCGTTGAGCGCGGTGTCTTTCGAGTCGGACGGCAGATCTATATCGGCCCGCAGATCATAGGGGTTGACGCGATAGTCGTGATTTCCGAAGGTCATGTAGATCGGGATGCGCAGTGCTTCGCCGGGCGCATCGCCGTGGTTCAGCCCGGCTCCCAGCAGGATGCGGCGCAACCGGGCGAAGTTCTCGCCCGGCAGCCCATCGTTCGCCTCGGCCACGTAGTCGACGAGGTCGCCCGTCGCCATCACAAGATCCGCCAGGCCCTGAGCGTGCAGCCGGTTGGCATAGCGAATGAAGTCGCGCAGGTTGTCCTGGAAGTTGGCGTAGTTCTGCGCGGCGTCTTCGAGGCCGTGCTCCTGCAGCTTGCGCCGGAACTGATCGTTGCGCTGCGAGATATGCAGATCGGTGATGTGAAGCAAGCCGAAGTTATCCCAGTCGCGCTTCGCATACAGGCAGTGCGGCGAGATCATGCAGGTCGTACCGTTCGGCAGCTTGAGTTGCAGGTCATACAGGGTGCGATCCTTCAGATCGAGCGCCCCGTTCGGTGGAATGGTCATGACTGCGTACACGTCGACCTGTTGGATGTGTGGGACATCGTTGCGCAGCGAGACCTGCTGGCAGACGACGGGGATATGGCTGAACGGCGAGCCCACCGGCGAGAGGACCAGCCGGCTGGTCCACAACTCCGCGAACACGCTGGGCCGCCAGTCGATCAGGGCCTGGTAATGCGACCGCATGAGCAGAGGCCAGGTGACCTGGATCTGCAGGGTGCGCGATCCTTGGTCGTCCGGATCGATCAGCTGCGGTCGCCCCATCAGGGGTGGGTCGAACCTGCCGGCCAGCACGGCAACAATGCCCGCTGAGAACAGCACACCTCTCTCGAAGTAGGCCGCCTGCCCGCCGGCCAGCGGCGTGTTTCCGATCAGTGGCAGGCCCAGGCCCGCGGCTGCGGATCCCACCTGGGGCCTCTGATACGTGGCCCAGATGGAGCCCCAGAGCACACACCCGCCTGTGCCAGGGGTCCAGTAGATGGCGCCGGACTCGAAAATGCTCCGGGGAACGCCTTCCACGTTCAACTCGTCCGTCACCGGGTAGCCCAGCAGCCGGTCGCCGGTCTGCGGGCTGTTTCCTGGGCCGCCGTGAGCGAGGTACAGGCTCAGGATGCCGCCATGCACTTCGTGAGCGCCAGTGGCGCTGCTCCAGTAGATGTGGCCGCGTTCGTATCGCCGAACCTTGCCGCCCGCGGGTGCG
>CAZMIS010000354.1:0-4720 GCA_964566325.1 uncultured Anaerolineales bacterium | reverse complement strand
GGTGTCGCTGTGCAATGTCACCTTGCGGCCGGTTCGGGCGGCCAGGTTCACACCCAGCGCCGCTCGACGATGACCGCCGGGGACCGATTGGGGCCCACCTGCACGGGCGTGCCGGCGACCGCCTTGTCGGCCCGGACGACGGCAAAGCCGATGTTCTTGTCGATGGTGTAGCCGTACATGATGGCCCGGACCAGCCCGATGTCGACGCCGTTCGACCGGACCCGTTCGCCCTGCGTGATGTCCTCGTAGGATTCGGCCGCGAACTCGAGCCCCACCAACTTGCGCTGTGGGCCTGCTTCCTTGACCCGCAGGGCCGCTTCCTTGCCGATGAAGTCTTTGCTCAGGTCGACCGACCAGCCAAGGTCAGCCTCGTAGGGGCTCAACCCGTAGAGGTCCTGTCGCAGCGGCAGGCCCTTCTCGCCCGGCAACCCCCTGACGTACACCTCCAGGACGGTGAGGTGGACGGCGTCAAGCTCCTCTCCCGCCTGCGCTATCGCCGCCTCGAGGGCTGCGAGGTCGGCCATGGCGCACATGATCTCGTAGCCCAGCTCCCCGCTGAAACCGCCGCGGTGGATCCTGACTGCCATGTCGCCGATCTTGCCGTCGACGATCGTGAACCGCTTCAGCGCGTCGACCGGCTCGTCGGCCAGGCGATTGACCAGCGCCCTCGAGTTGGGACCCTGGACCGCGACCATCGCGACTTCGCGCGTGATCTCCCGGTACTCCACGTCGAGGTCTCCCTTGTGGCGGTCGAGCCAGGCGGTCAGTCGCGGGCCGTAAAGCGTGGAAACCCAGTAATGCTGCTCGCCCAGCCGCGTCACGATGACGTCGTCGATGATGTGGCCCTCTTCGTCCAACATGGTCGTGTACTTGCTGCTGCCGGCAGGCGTCGTCGCAATCGACGTCACGAAGATGACGTCGAGAAGGCGGGTCGCATCGGCCCCGGTGACTTCGACCAGGTCGTGGTTCCAGCGGTACCAACCGACGTTGTTCCTGACCGCAGCATGCTGCGCCCTGGCCACCTGATCCTCTTTGAATAGCATTGCGGACCCCCTTCCCCTACATCATGTGCTTGTCGACCTTCCGGCCGACCACGATGGTCATGTCGTCGTCTTCCTTGCCCTCGAACCAGCAGGACCACTCGGTGCTGACCATGGTCTTGACCATGTTGTGCCACAGGGCCTCGTAGCCGGTCGTCAGCTCTTCCGCGGGCGACATGGGGAATCTGCCGTTGAAGGTCTCCGGCTGCACCACGATGCGCACCTCTTCCGCGTCGAAGCGCACCAGCTCGTTGGGGACCAGCTGCGTATCCAGCACGGCCTTGATGTAGCCGCCCATGAGGCGGCCGTCATCGCTGCCGATTTCATGGGGCACGCCCAGCCAGGCCCGCAGGCCTTCCACGGCGAAGGGTTCGATGAAGGCGTTCTTGCCGGCTGTGCTGAAGACAATCCTGAAGATCCTCTGAAACTCCTCTTCGGAAGGGGCCATGTCCCGGATAGCAATCAGCGGGAAGCACACCGACCAGACCCAGCCCATCTCCATGCTCCAGCGGTAGCAGAACTCCAGCGTCTTCTCCTCGCCGAAGGCATTGGTGTAGACGCCGTTTCTCAGGATCTGTGCTTCCCGGAACATTCTTTCACGGGGCGTCACGTGGACAGGTCCCGCCGGCTGCCCCATGTGATCCAGGGGGCCCTGGTCCGCCCGGCCAAACACGACCTTGTTCTCGGCGACCACGCGGCAGTGCATGTCGCCGCAGCCGCGGGCCTCGCACATGTCCAGCGCCATCTCGTTCTCAGTGCCGTGGCTGCTGCACAGGTCGAAGTTGGCCATGAACATGGCAGTGGTCATCCGGCACATCTCGGAGCCAACGATGTCCCACGGGCAGGTGTCCAGCTCTTTTTCCACGCGCTCTGGCGTGAACTGGATCACGCGGCCGGCCATGTTCTGGTACTCGTCGCCCGAGTCACCGAAGATGGCACCCAGCCAGGAGGTGCGCTCGCAGAACTCCGGGATGTTCCATTCGTCGTGGTACGCTCGGATGTACTCTGTCTGCATCTCGTCGGTGCCGGCCACCGCCATGTTCATCATGTTGCAGATCTCGGCGATGGCGGCCGTGCGCTTGTCGTAGTCCGGCTCCAGGATCCGCATCGCCTGGAAGATATTTGCGCTGAACGCGGCGACCTGCCTGAGGCCGTACAGGTAAGCTTCCTTCTCCGGGATCAGCTTGCCCCAGACGGTCTCCACGCCCTTGTGAGTTTCCAGCCTGTCTCGGATTGGCATGCGCCTGACCTCCTTATCCCAGCGACTTCAGCGCCTTGTCGATCTCCTCCACCTGTTCCGCCGACAATCCGGCCTGCGGGAACTTGGCGAGGGCGCGGAAGGTTAGCCCCTGCACCATCTTCATCTGCGGATTGCTGGCGAAACCGGGGACCAGTTTCTCCATAAACGCCACCGCCTCGGGGTTCTTCATGATGTCCTTGATCTTGGAATCAGCAGAGAGAGCCATGTTTTCCTCCTGTTCTGATGGGATGCGTGCGTGCCGCCTGCTCGCGGCGACCCTCACAGCATACCAGGCGCGGGGCGCCGGGGCTACAAGAATCCTGCTTGACGCTGTCATCTTTGTGCTGCGTGCGATGGGGTCGGGGCCTATGGTAAAATGACCCTGCCAGCACGGGGACGCGGCCAGAGGAGGCGGTCAGCAATGGACCTCGAACACGGACTGGAACGAACAGCTGAGTATGCGGCCAGCAAGGGATTTGCCCTCAAAAGCTACTTCCTCGACTGCATTCGCCGGGGGCAATCGCGCGGCATCAAGGCGATCCTGGGCGGGCCGGACTACATCCGCGAGATGGAAGCGTTGTTCGGGACTGACCTGGAGCTGGCGCGGATGTCATATGTGTTCGTCTGGTCGCAGGCCCAGCGCGCGGCGGTGGAAGGAGGGCTGACCGAGGAGTCTGCAACGCACATCTACAAGGCGTGCACTCTCCAGGCGCAGCGGCTCACCACGATCCGCGGCCTGGCCGAGCTGAACGTGCAGACACTGGTGGACTGGGCAGAGGCCGTGGCCGCGACGGAGGATGATGGCCCCTTGTCGCCCCTGGTCCGCCGGTGCCGCATGTACATCCGCGAGCACGTCTACGAGGAGCTGACCGTGGCCCGGATCGCCGAGGCCATGAGCTTCAGCAGGAGCCACCTCGCGCACATTTTCAAGGCTGAAACGGGCAGGACCTTGATGGAAGTCATCCGGGAGGAAAAGATCCACGAAGCCGAGCGACTGATCGAGCTCACGCCACTTTCGCTGACCGAGATCGGGCTGAAGCTCGGCTTCTGCTCGCAGAGCCACTTCGCCAGGGTATTCCGCAAGATCACTGGCACGACACCCAGCGAGTTCCGCCGTTCCGGCCCTGGGACCAGCCTGGCCTGACGGCCCCTGCAACTTCACTGCAGAGCCTCTTGCCGGAGGAGCTGTCCTGCGGCTCTCGCTTCTGCCAGGATCCACGGAGGTTCAGCATGGTGCACCGTGTGGCAGATCGTTCATGGGTGGCCGAGTTCTTTGACGCGGCGGCGGAATGGTGGGGCTACAGCTGGTATGAGGGGGAAAACCTGCTGCCGCGCCTCGAGAAGGTGCAGCGTTTCGCCGGCGCGGCCCCCAAGAACCTGCTTGAGTTGGGGGCGGGCACGGGGGAGACCGCGGCCTACCTGGCCGCGGCCGGCTACACCGTCACGGCCGTGGATATCAGCGAAAAGAACTACGCGCTGCTCGCCGAGGTGGCCGCCCGTTGTCCCGGCGTGACCGCGCTCCGGGGCGATTTCCATACCGCAGCCATACCTGGCCGCTTCGACGCAGTGTGCCTGTTCGAGACCTTCGGCATGGGCTCCGATGCGGACCAGCGGCGCCTCCTGCAACGGATCGTTGCCGAATGGCTCGCTCCCGGAGGAGTCGTCATCCTGGATGTCTACCACCCCTTCGGCCCCATCCGCCAGGCGGGTGCTGCGCAGGCACTCGACCCGCTTGAAGACGTGCCCGAGTCAGTGGCCATGACGGAACGCTCCTACTATGATGCGATCCTGGGCCGCTGGATCGACGAGTGGGAGCCCGTGGACAACCCCTCGGCCGCGCGCAGGCAGTCCATCCGGTGTTACACCCCGGCCGACCTGTTCCTCCTCCTCGAAGGCGCCGGCCTGAAGATCATCCATGCCGAGTTCGCGGGCCAGGCCTTTGATCCCGCCCCGGAAGAGGTTACGGACATGAGCCCGCTGCACGACTATGAAGCTGACTACGCCTACACGGTCATACTGACTCCGTCGGGATGATCACGTCGCCGCCTTGAATGTCGCAGGCCAGCCCCCTACCGGGGCCATCGGCGCGGTGACCGCGGGCGGCCGTCACTGGCGGCCGGGAACAGGAACGAGGAGCGCACACCATGATCGAAGTTGTCAACCTGGCCGCGAAGTTCGCCCTCTTCTCCGACCACTGGCGCCCGCGCATCGTGGGCGAGCTGAACGGCCAGCAGGTCGTCCCAACCGCAGGTGGGCTCTGGCCCGGCTCCTGGGAGAGTTCATCTGGCACCAGCACGACGATGCCGACGAGCTGTTCCTGGTCGTCCAGGGCATGCTTCGGATGAAGCTGCCGGACGGTGAGGCGCAGATCAAGGCCGGTGAGTTCATCATCATCCCACACGGGGTGGCACACCTGCCTGTCGCCGACGACGAAGTGCTG
>CAZMIS010000353.1:0-4725 GCA_964566325.1 uncultured Anaerolineales bacterium | reverse complement strand
CAGCCGCTGAGCTTCACCGACGTGCGGCTCTTCTTGCCCGGCTACAGCCTGCAGGACCAGGTGCGCGCTTACGCGGTGCTGGGCGGTGTGCCGGCCTACCTGCGCCAGTTCGCCGATCGCCGACCGCTGCTTGACAACATCGAAGGCGAGATCCTCAGCCAGGGCGCGTTCCTGTACGACGAACCGCGCTTCCTGTTGCAGATGGAACTGCGCGAGCCGCGGGTCTACTTCGCGATCCTCGAAGCCATCGCCACCGGCCGCGTGCGCCATGAGAAGATCAGCCAGGCGGTCGGTGTGAAAGGCGCCTCGTTGGGCTACTACCTCAACACGCTGCGTGACCTCGGCCTGCTCGAGCGGGCGGTGCCGGTCACCGATGCCGACCCGGCCCACTCCCGGCAGGGGCGCTATGGTCTGCTCGATCCCTTCTTCCGCTTCTGGTTCCGCTTCGTTTACCGCGAGCGTGTCCATCTGGAGCGCGGGGACACGGCCACGGTGCGCCAGGCGGTGAGCGAGCAGTTGGATGCGCTGGCCGGCTGGGCCTTTGAGGAGATCTGCCGCGCCCGTGTCTGGGAGTTGGCGACCGCCGGCCGCATCCCCTTCCGACCGCAACGGGTCGGCATGTGGTGGGATGCGCAGGCGCAGATTGACGTGGCGGCGCTCGACGAGGCGACCATCTTGCTGGGCGAGTGCCGCTGGCGCTCGCGGCCTCTGGGCCCCGATGCGCTGGCTGAGCTCAAGCGCAAAGCCGAACGCGTGCCGGGCAACCGCCATCAAGTGCTGGCGTTGTTCTCGCGCGCGGGTTTCACCGAGCCACTGCAGGCTGAAGCGGCCGGCCAGGGCGTGCTGTTATTCGGCCTGGACGATCTGCTCGGCGTGGAGGCGAGATGAGCGAATACCAGTACTACGAATGGCAGACCATCGACCGTCCCCTGGTCGCTGTTGACCGGGTGAAGTCGCCTCACCCCATACGACTTGAGCGAAGCACGCGACTCAGTATTGCGGCGATATTCCAGGCGTCATCGCCGCCCCGGTGGTGGGTGCCTTCCAACGGCAGTCCCATCCGCTTGCGCGCCATAATCATGCTCCAGAGAAATCGCGGTGACATTTGTATCTGTACACGCGAGATCTTTCCTCGATTTATCGGCATGTATGCCGCAATGATAGCGCATTCTCAGCTTGGCGACAAGCTCCTTTGCCGGACCTCCCCGTACAAGATTATCATCCAGTGCGGTAATCTCACAAACTACTATCCAGAATGGTAATTTTGACTTGCAGTTTGCGGCGTTCAGATGTACACTAACCCTCAGGAGTCGCGACAATGTTCCTGAATCGCACCCGTGAACTGGGCTACCTGGGCGAACGCTACGCCGCCGGGCGAGCGGAGATCGTCGTCCTGTACGGACGCCGCCGCGTGGGTAAGAGCGCGCTGCTCTTCGAATGGTCGGAGGGCAAGCCGTGCATCTTCTTCTTCGCCCGCCGCGCGGACAAGGCGACCCTGCTGGGCGAGTTCTCACGGGCCATCCGCACCTTCAGTTCGAATGGCCCGGCGCCCGATGACTTCACCTATCCTTCCTGGGGCGTCGCGTTCAGCGCCCTTGCCGAACTGGCTGCTGAGCGCCGGCTCGTCGTCATCTTGGATGAGTTTCCCTACCTGGTGGAGGCCGATCCGGAGCTGCCGACCCTCCTGCAACGGGAGTGGGATCTCCGGCTTCAGCACACCCAGGTTTTCCTGGTGCTGAGCGGCTCGATCCAGAGCGTGGTCCAGCAACAGGTGCTCGACCCGACCGCGCCGCTTTACCGCCGGCATACCTGGCCCTTCGAGCTGAAGCCCCTCACCCTGGCCGATCTGCCGGCCTTCTTCCCGCGCTATGCCGCCGAGCAGTTAGTCGAAACGTTCGCCGTGCTCGGCGGCATGCCCTACTACTTGGTCTCGGTCGATCCCCAAGTCGGCCTGCTGACCAATATCAAGCGCCACATTCTGGCGCCCCAGGGCAGCCTGTTCGCTGAGGTCCGGCTCCAGCTCCATGAGGAGTTGCGGGGCGACATCGAAGACAACCTGGCGATCCTGCGCGCTATCGCTGGCGGCGCCCATCGCCGGGCCGACATCGCGCGCCTGGCCGGGCTGGCGGTGAGATCCACCGATCATCGTCTGGCGACCCTGGTCGAGTTGGGCATCCTGGAATACCGGCGTGCCGTCGAACGCATCCGCAATGCCGACCGCTGGGGCGCGTATCACCTGCGCGATCCGTTCTTCCGCTTCTGGCACCAGTGGGTGCTGCCCAACGAGGACTACCTGGCCATCGGCCGACGCCAGGACGAGGTGGCCGATCAGATCCGCCAGGCGCTGCCGCGCATCGTGGCCCCCATCTGGGAGGAGGTCGCGCGCCACCACGTGCTGGTGGCATCGGCCGATCGGGTCATCCCGTTCCACTTCGAGGAGATCGGCTCCTGGTGGAGCGGGGATGCGCAGATAGATGTCGTGGGCGTGAATCGAGCCGAACGCCGGGTGCTCTTTGGCGAGGCCAAGTGGACGCGCGAGCCGATGACCGAGAGCGTCTTGGAGAAACTGATCGATCGCGGCAATCGCTGGCTGGGCGGCGACACCGGCTGGGACGTGCATTATGCGTTGTTCGCACGCGAGTTCGGCCAGGTGCGCGAGTCGGCCGGGCAGGAGCCTGGATTCTACTTCTTCAAACCGGAGGACGTTCTGCAGACTCGTTAGCAGCATATGGGTTTAGTCCGCATGCTGTTGACGCGCACAGTAGCGAGCCGCGCGTCAACCTGGGGACAGCCGGCCACCATGCTATGATCACTCTATACTCGGTATTGAAAACAGGGCTGTGCAACAGCCTTCAGAGAGCGATCGGAGACCACACGGCTCAAGAGGAAAAACTGACCACACGGCTACTCAAATTGACAAGCCGTGAGGTCGTGGGTTCGAGTCCCTCCCCGCCCACTCTACCCCCTACTGGAGATCGCATGGAGGTGTACTCATTGTCGCCCCCCTGAGTACTCCTTAAGGTATATCGTCCAGGCAGCTGGGAATTAGCGTTAGATGCGGACGATGATATTCGTCGAACGTAACTCGCGTGGCACGACAACCACCTGAACGGCGTCGATCGCGCCCTCATAGATTAGTCCGCGGGCGCGCAGCCGTCCGAGCACAGACTTGTAGAGTTTCGCGTGGTACAACATGTACGGCCGTTCCTCTGAATCGTCGCCATAGGTTCGCACGAAATCCGCTCGCGGGATGCTGCCCCCAGCGGCCAGGAGATCGGCCAATGCGGATCGTTCTGCGTCGTTCAGTTCACCAATCGCGCGCCTGATGGTGTCGGGATCAAGCAGCGCCTGGGCCAGGAAGGCACGGCGCTCGTTTGCCTTGTATTTGTAGACCGGCCCAAGTCCCAGCACCTCAGCGATCGCCGTCATGTCGTCGCCCGAGAGGTGCCGGAGGCAATCGGCCAGGGTCGGGTCTGCGGGCAATGACTTCTTTTGTCGCCGCTGGCGGAAACGCTCGTCTGACTCCCTGAACCAGGCATTAGCATCATCGCCGAGGCTGGCGACGCGCACGACGAGTTCGAGCTCGGCGACGTGCGGATCGTGGGGGGCCAGCTCTTGCAGTATCGCGAGGTGTTTCCGGGCTTCGTCGAACTGCTTTTCATCCACAGCCAGCCGCACCATCGTCATGAGATACTGTTGTAGTTCGAGCAGCCGCCAGCGTCTGCGCTCCGACAGCGGCTTGAGCCAGCGCCGCGCCCCCTCCATATCGCCAGCAGAGGCCGCCTGGAGAGCCCTCGCGCACAAGGGAAAGGCGTACGCTGAGTCAATGGAAAGCGCCTGGTCGAGATGCCGATGGGCTGCCTCCTGGTTGCCCCGCCCGGCATAGATGACCGCCAGATTATGATGCGCTTCCTTGCATCGCGGCTCGAGCGCCAGCGCAGCCTCGTACTCCGCAACGGCGGCGTCGAGCCGATCCGCACGGTGCGCCGCCTGCGCCGCCTCGTAGTGATCAAGCGCCGCCTCGGCGTAGCCGAACGGCTCGTCATCGATCTCCAAGGTTAACGGCTGCACTTCGCGCACCGCGCCGTCCAGCCACATGGTCATACCACCGGCTTCTGGAAGCCCTCCCGCGGCCTGAAGCTGGTGCAGGGCGAAGACCCGTTCTTCGTCAGGCCTCGTCGGCGACGCGGCGGCCGGCCAGACCGTAGCGCTCGGCAATTCCATCCAGCGCGGCGAGCTGAACCGTCTCAATCTCCCGCGAGATGGGGAACTGGACTGAACCTTGCGGGTCGAGCTTCTGATAGGTTCGGTGCGTGCGATAGGCCAGGGAGTAGAAGCCGGCATACCAGTAGCTCATCGCCAACAGCGCATGGTATCCGGGGAAGCCCGGCCGAAGGTCGACCGCCACCCGGGCATGGCGCACGGCGGCCATGTAGCGGCCGCGCTGCCCAAGCAGGGTGGCGAGCAGGGCTCGCACCTCGGCATAGTGACCGAGCCTCGGCAGGGCCGTCTCAAGCGCCGCAAGCGCGGCTGCATCGTCCCCGCGGTTCATAAGGTCCTCGACGCTCGTCATCAGTGCCTCGAGGGCAGACTGGTTTCTTGCACCCGCCGGCCCGCTGCGCCGTGCCATGCTGGGCTTCTGTTTGTTGCCTTTCTTGGCCATCGCCGCTCTTGTCCTTTAGTTGGGACGCCTTCTGTGAGAAATGACCCAGATTAGACGTCTGG
>CAZMIS010000352.1:0-4736 GCA_964566325.1 uncultured Anaerolineales bacterium | reverse complement strand
CAGCAGATGCAGCCGTTGAACAGCTCCCAGACGTTGAGGTCGAGCTGCCGCATGAGCTGGTTGTCGATGCCGATCTCGCCGATCTCATTGACGATCATTGCCGCCCGGCGCCCTCGCGCCTGCGCGGCGTGCGCCAGGCCGAGGATCAGCGTGGTCTTTCCCGAACCCAGAAATCCGGTGACGAGCAGCAGGTGCATGAAGGTTTCCTCAAGAGTGTTGCCGGGGGGTATTGACAACCCGATGATGTTACTATACACTTATATATATAAGATGTCAAGTGTTATTTGGCACGAATCGCCTGCGAGTTTGACGGGCAAAGCGCTCGAGGGTAGACTTTTATCGGCCCTTCTTCCACACCGCCGAGGCACGCCGTGAGCACCGTTCGCGTTGAGGACTATCAAGGCAAGACCCGCCTGGACCGCGATTCGTACGAACCGGCCTACGCACAGATTGTGCGCATCCTGAGCGAGGAGATCGCCTCGGGGCAATATCGGCCTGGCGACCAGCTTCCCTCGGAGTCGCAGCTGTGTGCCCGCTTCGACGTCAGTTCGATGACCATCCGCCGCGCCATGAACATCATGGTGGACCGTGGGACGGTGATCGCATCGCAGGGCAAGGGCGTGTTCGTGCGCGGCCTGGACATGGGCGAGGCCGCGTTCAGGCTGCGGGAGCGCAACGATGCGGGCGTGCGGGCCGCCTTTGCGGCCGCCCAGCGGGAGGTCCGCCTGCTCCAGGCCGCGATTCTGCCGGCAGACGACCGGGTGACACGCAAGCTGGACATCGCACAGGGCAGCCGGGTCATCTATCTTCGCCGGCTGGTGCATATCGCGGGCGATCCGGTCATGTATCACCGCGAGTATCTCCGCTATGACCCCCGCCAGCCGTCCGTCGAGGCCGAACTGCAGATCACCTCGCTGGAAGGGCTGTTCCGCGGGCAGGATGGGCAGGGTCTGCGCCGGGGCGATCTGGCCGTCGAAGCGGTCGTGCTCACGGAGGAAGAGGCGGAAATCCTGCAGTGCCCCGCGGGCTCGCCTGCCTTCTGCCTGGAGCACATCTTCTACGATTTCGAGAACCGCCCGGTTGCCTGGGGCCGGTTCATCTGCCGCGCGGACCGCTACAGCCTGGTCGGCCGCATCGGCGCCGACATCTCGTGAGTGTGGAGCTGAGATATGCGCGATGAGGTTAGAACGAAGCTCCGCGACGCGGTCGCCGACCTCGACGAGAACGAGGTGCTGGCGACCGTACGCGCCTGCATCGATGCGGGCGACGACCCGGCCGCGGCCATCGCGGCCTGCGAGGAAGGCATGCGGCTGGTCGGCGAGCGCTACGAGCAGCACGAGTATTACCTGTCCGGCCTGATCATGGCGGGCGAGATCTTCCGCGAGGTGCTGGAGCTCGCCCAGCCCGCGCTCCAGGAGAGCCTGGCCGGTCACTCGAGCGGCAAGGTGCTGATCGGCACGGTCCAGGGCGACATCCACGACATCGGCAAGGCCATCTTCCAGATTGCGCTGCGCTCCTACGGCTTCGAGGTCGAGGATCTCGGCGTCGACGTGCCGCCGCAGGTCTTCGCGAGACGGGCCGCCGAGTGGCGGCCCGACATCGTGGGGCTCTCCGGCCTGCTCTCCACGGCTTACGACACGATGCGCGAGACCGTCCAGCTCCTGCGCGCGCAGGCAGCGGGCAGCACGGCCGTGCCCATCCTCATCGGCGGCGGGCTGGTCGATGAACGGGTGCGCGGTTACGTCGGCGCGGACTACGCGTGCAGCAACGCGCTGGAAGGCGTGCGGCTCTGCCAGCAACTCATGGACGCGCGGCGGACGGACGAACCGGTAGGCGCCGGGCAGTAGGCAACACGGCAGAGGTCATCGCACGGGTGCCAGGGGGCGGATGCCGGCATGTCCATTTCGGTTGAAGTCGTACTCATCCTGATACTCATCGTCGCCAACGGCGTCTTCGCGATGTCTGAGATCGCGGTGGTGTCCGCGCGCAAGATGCGCCTGCAACAGCGCGCCGACGACGGCGACGCAGGGGCAAGCGCAGCCTTGAAGCTGGCGCAGGAGCCCAACCGCTTCCTTTCGGCCGTGCAGATCGGCATCACCCTGATCGGCATCCTGACCGGTGCGTTCGGCGGCGCAACGATCGCGGAGAAGGTGGCGGTGCCGCTGGCGACCATCCCCTGGATGGCGCCCTACAGCGAGACGGTGGCCCTGGTTGGGGTCGTCCTCGTCATCACCTACCTGTCGCTGGTGCTCGGGGAACTCGTGCCCAAACAGATGGGCTTGAATGCGCCCGAGCGCATTGCCTCGGCGATCGCGCGGCCGATGACCCTCCTGGCGAGCGCGACCGCGCCGCTCGTGCGGCTGCTCACCGCTTCGACCGACTTCGTCGTGCGCCTGCTCCGCCTCCGGCCCTCCGACGAGCCGGCGGTGACCGAGGAAGACGTGCGCGGCATGCTGGCGCAGGGTGCGGCAGCAGGCGTGTTCGAAGAAGCCGAGACGGACCTGGTCGCCGGGGTGTTCCGGCTGGCAGACCTGCGCGCCGGCGCAGCGATCACGCCGAGAACCGCCATCGAGTGGCTCGACGTGGCAGATACGCCGGACGAGGTCCGGCGCAAGGTCCGCCAGAGCACCTACGCGCAGTTCCCCGTGGCACGAGGCAGCCTGGACGACGTCATCGGGGTCGTCCACACCCGCGATCTGCTGGCCCGCTGCCTGAACGACGAATCGCTGGATCCGGTGGCCGTCCTGCATCCCCCGCTGTTCCTGCCGGAGACGACGCCGGCGCTGCAGGTACTGGCGGCCTTCAAGGAAACCGGATCCACCATGTGCCTGGTCATCGACGAATACGGCGGGCTGCACGGGCTCGTCACGCTGACCGACCTCATGGAATCGATTGTTGGCGACCTCGGCTATCCGGGCGCGCCGGCCCAACTACAGGCCATGCGGCGTCCGGACGGCTCCTGGATGGTGGATGGGCTGATCACCATCGCCGAGCTCAGGGAGTATCTGGACCTGGAAGAGCTGCCCGGCGAGGACGAGAACGTCTTCCAGACGCTCGGCGGTTTCGTGATGCATCAGCTGGGGCACATTCCCACGGTCGCCGATGCCTTCGAATGGGGTGGCTGGCGCTTCGAAGTCGTGGACATGGACGGCCAGCGGGTGGACAAGGTGCTCTTGGAGCCGCAAGCCGATTCGGCCGATCCGGCCGGCTTGGGCAGTACGGCCTGACCTCAGCCCCGGAGACCCACTCCCCAACAGGAACTCCGATCACTGCGTCTCGTACGATTTTAGCCTATTATTTGAACCTGAATTGTGCACTATTAGGAGGCTCACATGGCGTTCATCGAGACGGTTCCGGTGGCCGAAGCCACGGGCGAAGTGGCCGACATGTACGAGCGCGCGCAGGCCGGCATGGGCTACGTGCCCAACTACACCAAGCTGTTCAGCCAGAACCCGGCGGCCATGGCAGCGTGGGGCAAGCTCCTGGGCAGCGTGCGCAGCCGGATGGACACGCGGCGGTACGAGCTGACGACCCTGGCCGCGGCCTGCGCGCTGCGCAGTTCGTACTGCTCGCTGGCGCACGGCACGGTCCTGCAGGAACAGGTCCTGTCGCCCGACCAGTTGGCGGCGGTTGCGGCGGACTTCACGGCCGCGGACCTCGCGCCATCCGAGGTCGCCACGATGGCATTCGCCGGGCAGATCGCGCGCGATGCCACCGCAATCACCGCGGCCGACATCGATCAGCTGCGCGGCCACGGCTTCTCTGACGCGGAGATCTTCGACCTGGCGGCCACTGCGGCGGCCCGCTGCTTCTTCAGCAAGCTGCTGGATGCGCTGGGCGCGGAGCCGGACGCCGTCTACCTTGAGCTCGACGACGAACTGCGCAACCGCCTGACGGTGGGCCGGCCGATCAGCCAGCGGGAAGTGGAGCAGATGCCCCCAGTCGGGTGACGCCGGAGAGAAGGGTTTCTTCGTTCCATGGTAAAATAGGGCCGAAGTGAGCTGGCCGGTGGGCCTCGCGCGCAGCGCGCGATTGTGAGCGCGCCACCCGCTGATCCTCAGGGCGGACTCCAGGGTGAGACACCATGCGCAGCGAACAGACCATGCTCGACCTGGTCCTGGACACGGCCCGGGACGATGACCGCATCCGGGCTGTGATCATGAACGGCTCACGCACCAACCCGAATGCGCCGCGCGACCCCTTCCAGGATTTCGACATCGTCTATCTCGTGACCGACGTCGCACCGTTCAGGCATAACCCCGACTGGATCGGGCGTTTCGGGGAATTGATGATCCTGCAGATGCCCGACGAGATGGGGAGCCCGCCGCCCCTCCACGAGCACCGCTTCTGCTATCTCATGCAGTTCACCGACGGCAACCGCATCGACCTGAGCGTCGTCGAGGCCGCCGTGTTGCCCGAGCTACCGCGCGACAGCCTCAGCGTGCTCCTGCTGGACAAGGACGGGATCGTCCCGCCCTTCCCCCTACCGCACGAGGGAGATTACCTGCCCGAGCCGCCCACGATGAAGGCGTTCGCGGACTGCTGCAACGAGTTCTGGTGGGTGTGCCCTTACGTGGCTAAGGGGCTGTGGCGCGGCGAGCTCACCTATGCCCGCCACATGCTGGACGAAGCCGTGCGCGCGGAGCTCATGCAGATGCTGGAGTGGCACGTGGGCGTGCAGACCGGGTTCTCACGCAGCCCTGGCAAGCTCGGGAAGTACCTTAAGCGCTACCTGG
>CAZMIS010000351.1:0-4737 GCA_964566325.1 uncultured Anaerolineales bacterium | reverse complement strand
AACGCGATCGGCAAGGAGCGCATGGTGGCTCTGGCCGAGCAGGCCGGCATTCCGGCCACCGCGCTGCCTGGCCTGTGTTGGATCATGAGCCAGTTCGACCTGTTGCGCCTTGCCATGGCGCGTGACCTGACGGTCATCCAGACCTGAGGGGGCGGTTACGAACCTGGAGAGCGGCATGAACGCTTCTAAGATCCCGTGGCGCCAATCGCTGCCGGATTTCCTGCAGTTTCTCGATGGCAGCCTGGGCCTGAAGGCCAAGCTGCACAAGGAAGTCCTGGGCTACGATCTCTACCTGATCGACCTGTCCGGCTGGAAGCTGCGATTCTCCGACCGGACGCCCGTGCTGATCGTCAAGGAGTCAGACCTGGCCGCGATGAATGCCAGGGAGCTGGCTCAAAGCCTTGGCGACCTGGTGCGTTCGCAATCGTTGGTCGAGCGCAACCCCATCCTCCTGGTGTCGGGGGACGCGGGTGACCTGAAGCAGCAGCTCCGGCTGGCCTATCAGCCGCTGCTCGTCCTGGGCGAAGCCGACATGCAGGCCGTCCGCGAATCGCGGCGCCCCTCGGGAGAACTGCTGGATCGCCTTGCGCCGCAGCTGGACCTGTCGCTCCTCACGCCGTACGAGACCAGCAAGCCCGTGACCGGGTCACGCTTCTTCGGCCGGGAGTTCGAGGTGCGCCGCATCCTCCAGACCGACGACAGCAACTTCGCCATCATGGGCATCCGGCGCATCGGCAAGACGTCCCTGATGCGCGAGATCGAACGACAGCTCAAGGAACAGGCCCAGGATGCGGAGAACGAAGACGCGCTGGCGCGCATCCTCTTCATGGACTGCAGCGCGATCGCCTCGCCCGCCAATTTCGTCCAGGAAGTGGTGCGCAAACTGCGCCCACAGGAGCTGACGCGGCTTTCGTCGAAGCAGTTTCCCATCTTCTTCCCCGACTTTCTGGAGCGCATGGCGCAACGATACGGCGGTCCGATCGTTTTCTTCCTCGATGAGTTCGACAAGGTGCTCACCTGGCACTACGAGGACGATACGCTGTTGAATGCGCTGCGGGCCTCGAGCAACCAGGGCTACTCGCGCTACATCGTCGGCGGCTTTCGCGATGTGATGCGTGCATTCAGCGACCTGGATTCCCCACTCTACAACTTCGCGCGGCCCATCCGCCTGAAGGAGTTCAGCCGCGAGCAGGCTGCCGGCATGATCCTCGGCCCACTCGAGAAGCTGGGCATTCATTTCGAGCGGCGCAACGACGTCGTGAACCGCATCTTCGACGAGACCGCGGGCCAGCCCAACCTGATCCAGTTCTACTGCAGCATCCTGGTGGAACGGTTGGACCGCGAAGGGAGCCGCGCCATCTCGCCGGAGAGCCTGTTCGACGTCTACGGCAACGATGACTTCCGCGCGTTCGTGCTCAGCACCTTCATGGACAACACGACGCACCTCGAGAAGGCCATCGTCTTCGCGGTCATGGCCGACACGGGCGCAGAGCACCCCTTTGGCGTGCAGCAGATCGACGCGGCGCTGGAGCGTCGAGGCGTGGAGATACCGCTGTCTGACCTGGACATGGCCTGTCGCAACCTCGAGCTCGCCGGCACGTTCACGTCACGCGGCCCGCTCTTCCGGTTCGCCACTCCCGTGTTCCCGCGGATGTTGAGCGAGAACTACGATGTGGACTACCTGTTCCGCAAGGTTCTGCAGGAAGGCATCTGACACATGGCGAATGCACCCCTGCCATGGCGTTTGGCGCCCTACGAAGAGGCATCGCTGTTCAAGAAGGTGCGCGTGCGCGATGACGGCCGCGTCCGCACCATCGTGCGCCATCTGATGAACGACGAGTGCGTCGTGCTCCTGGGCCCGCCGATGAGCGAGAAGAGCTATCTGCTGGCCGATGTCGTCGATGCCCTGCAGCAGGGCGGCCGCTTTCGTCCCCTGCGGGTCGACCTGTGGCGCACGCGGTCGAACGACGAAGCCGCCTTCTTCACCAGCCTGGCGGGACTGATCGCGGCGGAGCTGGGCGGGACCGCGCCGTCCCTGGTCGCGGAAACAACCGATCCGCGCTCGTTTCAGAGCTTCCTCGCCCGGTGTGCGAACTGCGCCAACCATAGCATTGCCCTGTTGATCGACCACCTCCAGGCGCTGCCCCATGACCTCGTGCACGGCCTGCTGGTTGCGCTGCGCGCTGCCTACATGGAACGCGAGGCGGATGCGCCCCACAGCCTGGTGGCGGTGGTCACGGGAGGCATCAACCTGGTGGGCCTGTCCGCCGGCCCGACGTCGCCGTTCAACATTGCGAAGCCGGTCATCGCAATGCCGTTGACCCCGGATCAGAGCCGCGCGCTGGCCGAGGCCTCGATTCAGGCACTAGGCTGCTCTGCCAGTCCGCACGGCATCGACGCCATCGTGAACTGGGGCGGCGGCGACCGCTATCTGATCACGCGCCTGTGCGCGGACAGCGCAGGAACGGTGCGCGATCATCGCTCGCCGCACATCACCGCGGCGGTCGTCAACCGGGTGGCGGGCTCTCTCCAGGAGCAGGGCCCACCTCCGCCGGTCCGCGCGGCCATCCGGATGATCGAGGAAGACCCCGACACGGTCCTGGACGTTCTTCACATGCTGGACCACGGCGCGCTCCAGCGATCCCGGTCGCGGCAGATGCCCACGCGCACGGGCACGGATCGACTTCAGCTCTCCGGCGCTGTGCAGTTGGTGGGTGGGTCGTACACGTTTATGAACGAGGCGCACCGCCAGGGGCTGGCCGCCCACTTCACCACGGATCGCGTGGGGCACATACTGCGCATCGCAGGGCGCTGGAGCGAGGCCATCGAATACCTGGCGCCCCGGATGCAGCTCTCAGGCAACTCGGGGGAGGGGGCCGCAGTGTACGCGCCGGGGCCGGTTCGCGTGGCGACGGCGCCCCCGGCTTCGAATGGCAGGCAAGCCATCTCGCCAGCTCCCGCGGCCGCCCAGGCAGCGCCTGCCCGCCCGCAGCTGCTCGAAGCGATCGTTCAGTCCATCTATGCGACAGACTCGGCGGAGCAGGCCTATCGCCTGCTGGCGGATGGGCTGCGCCTCGGCTTCGGGCTGGCTGACGCCGAGATCTACAGCGCATTCCCCGCGGCCTCCCGCCTGCAACGCGTCCACCCCTGCGACGATGATGCACCGCCGGTGTTCGTCGACCTGCGGGATCCCGGCTGTGTGGAGGCCCAGACCTTCAACCTGGGGAACTACGCGTTGCGCGGCTCGGCGGTCGAGGCCCGCCTGGTGGTGGCGCTCGCGTCCGCCAACCGGACGCTGGGCGTGGTCACCGTCGAGCACTACGTGCAGAACCGCGATCCGCACGAATTGCCGGATGAATTGCCCGACCTGCTGCGCTTCCTTCAGCATGCGGCGGGCGCGCTGGAATACGTGATGACCCGCGGCGCGTATCGCATGATAGGGCAGGCCGTGCTGGATGCCAAGGCGATGCAGCCGACCGTCGAGCTCGTGCTGGAGAAGGTGGCCGAGGCGCTGGGCTGTGATTATGGGGTGCTGTACCTGGCAGATGAGGGCGGCCGGCAGCTCAGTATGGCCGCAGGCGTCGGCAAGGTCGTGACCGAAGAATGGCAGGCCCAGGCCAACTTCCCTCTCAACGGCCGGCATCCCGCCGCGACCGCGCTCGTCGAGGGACGGACGTTGACGCTGCGCGTGGTCGAGGAGGCCGAGGATCGTGCGCTGGCGGATCGCTTCGGCCTGCACCGCTACGTGCGCTGGTTCCTGCCGCTGGCTGCGGCCGGCGAGCAGTTGGGGACCCTCGAACTGGGCTATGCCGCGGGGCGGATACGCTTCGCCGATGCTTACAAGCAGACGCTCCTCGCATTTGCCGACCAGGTGGCCATCGCGGTGCACAACATGCTGCTCCTGCGGCGCACCGACGAGGCGCTCACCCGCAAGATGGCGGAGCTGTCGGTGGGTCGCGAGATCCAGCTCAGCCTGCTGCCGAAGTCGTGCCCCGCGCCCCCGGGCTGGCAGTTCGCAGCCGTGTACCAGGCTGCGCGCACCGTGGGGGGCGACTTCTACGATTTCTGCGAGCTACCCGGCCCACCTGCGCGGCTCGGGGTGGTCATCGCGGATGTGGCGGACAAGGGCGTGCCGGCCGCCCTGTTCATGGCGCTGAGCCGGACCATCATCCGCAGCGTCGCGTTTACCGGTCGCGGGCCGGCGTCGGCGCTCATGCGCGCCAACCAGCTGATCCTGGCAGACAGCCAGGCGGACCTGTTCCTCAGCGCCATCTACGTGGTGCTGGACCTGGCCACGGGCCGGGCCTCGTTCACCAACGCGGGGCACAACCGGCCCCTGCTGTTCCGGTCACGCGACGGCTCTCTGACCGAACTGATGCAGCCGGGAACCATCCTGGGCGCGTTCGAGGAGATCACGCTGCGCGATGACCGGTTCGACCTCGCGCCGGAGGATGTGCTGGTCCTTTACACCGACGGCGTGACCGACGCGCTCAACGCAGACGGCGAGGAGTTCGGCGAAGAGCGCCTGCGTTCCGTCATCCATGCCCACGCGCGCGAGAGCGCCCAGGCCCTGCTGGACCACCTGACCGCTGCGCTGGCCGGCTTCACCGGCGCGGCCGAGCCGGCCGACGATGTGACGTGCGTGGTGGTCAAGCGCCTCTAGCGAGACGCGGCGCCTTGCCGCCGCGTCTCGCGTCGTTCACCTTCCCGCACCCCCGGTGACCGGCAGGAACGCCG
>CAZMIS010000350.1:0-4765 GCA_964566325.1 uncultured Anaerolineales bacterium | reverse complement strand
GATGGAGCGGGCCGCAGTGACAAATTCCTGCTCCTTGAGCGAGAGCACCTGCGACCGCACGAGTCGTGCGTAGGTCGGAATCGACACGACCGCGATCGAGATCAGCGCGGTCAGCAGGCCGAGGTCCTCGAAGCCAAACGCACGCTGCATGAACACCAGGCCGCGCGACAGGATGCTGCCCTCGGCCACCGTCAACAGCGCGGAGTTGATGGCAATAGCCAGGATGAGGGAGGGGAAGGCCAGCACTACGTCCAGGATACGCATGATAATGTTGTCGGTTGCGCCACCCACATATCCGGCGATCGATCCCAGCAGCACGCCGACGATGACGGCCAGAAAGACCGTGTAGATGCCGGCCTTGAGCGAGACGCGGGCGCCGAAGAGGACCCGGCTAAACAGATCGCGACCGTTGCCATCCGTGCCGAAGTAGTGCTCCGGCTGACCCTCGTCGCAGCGGAAGAAGTCGACGATCGGCATGGACGGCAGGTTATCCACCGCCTTGATGCACGGCGGCTGCCGGCGCTTTACGCCGGGCTCCTTGCCGATGAGCACGCCGTTGGGATTGTGCGTTGCCAGGGCCGGCGCCAGGAGGGCCAGCGAGATCAGGAAAGACACGACGATCAGGCCGACCTGGCCGGAACGCCGGTTGCGCAGCAGGTCGCGCAGCGCTTCGGCCCAGAAGCCGCGCGATTTGCGGCGCTTGACGATGGTCGTATCGGCGGGTGTGGGGGACACGTCGTTGGAAGTCATTTACCTTCTCAGCGTCGGCGCAGGATCTTCACTTGGTCAGCCGGATCCGGGGATCCAGGAAGCCATAGAGAATGTCGACGATCAGGTTGATTACGAGAAACAGCACGGCCGTCACCAGGGTGAACCCCTGGATCACGGCGTAGTCGCGCGCAGTGATGCCATCGTACAGTGCGCGACCGACGCCCGAGAATCCGAAGATAGTCTCGGTCAGGACCGCGCCGCTGAGCAGGAAGCCCAGCGACAGGCCGATGATGGTCACCACAGGCAGGAGCGCGTTGCGCAGCGCATGCCGTATGAGCACGACGCGCTCGGAGAGACCCTTGGCCCGGGCCGTGCGGGTGTAGTCCTGGCCCAGCACCTCCAGCAGGCTGGAGCGCGTCATGCGCGCGACCAGCGCCATGGGGATGGTGCCCAGGGCCACCGAAGGCAGGATCATGTGTTTCAGGCTATCGACGAACAGCTTGCCGTCCCCGTGGATGATGGCATTCAGAAAATAAAGGTTAGTAAAGAACTGGGCGACGCGATAGCGTGGATCTCCCTCTGCCAGGCCGAATCGGTCGGCGAAGGAGGTGACGGTCATGCCTGCGGACAGCCTGCCCGAGGGCGGCAGCGCGAATGGTGTGTCTTTGAGTAAGATGGCAAAGACGTAGGCCAGGAAAAGACCGAGCACGAACACGGGGATGGAGACGCCCAGGTTCGCGCCGATCATGGTGATGACATCCACTGCGGAGCTGTGCTTGCGCGCGGAGATGATGCCCAGGATCATGCCGAAGATGACGGCGAAGAGCATGGCGCTGAGGGCCAACTCCAGGGTCACGGACAGGCGCTCCGCGACCATGCGGGTGACGGGCTGGCCATAGCGGAACGACATGCCCAGGTCGCCGGTCATGACGTCGCGCAGGTAGATGCCAAATTGGGTGGTGATCGGCTTGTCCAGGCCGTAGCGGGTGTTGAACGCGGCGCAGGTGACCTCGTTGGCCTTTTCGCCCAGGATGGCGACGCATGGGTCGCCCGGCAGAAGCCGGGCCAGGGTGAAGGTGACGAAGAGAATCCCCAGGAGCACGGGCAGCGCGGCAAGGAGCCGCTGCGCTATGTACTTGGTCATCGTTGGGTGCCCTCAGGCGAGGTTGCAGTCAGGCGCCCGCTGCGTACGGTTGTAGCCGCTGCCGCGGGCGCCACGATCGATGCGATCAGTCAGCGGTTGTGCGTCGCGCAGCGGCGCACAACCGGCTCGGGATCATTCGCTCGGCGCGTTCTTGAACTTGCCGAAGTAGGCCTGGAAGTAGGTGAAGTCGCCCACGCGGCCAGTGTGCATCGGGCTCGCCGCATCCCACTGGGCCACCCAGGAGGTCACGACGTCCCCGGCGTCCAGGTCGCTGCCGTCATGGAACTTCACGCCGGAGCGCAGGGTGAAGATCCACTCGGTCAGGTCTTCGTTGGCCTCGAACTTCTCGGCCAGGGCGGGCACCACGTCGGTCGTGCCGACGTCGTACGACAGCAGCGCCTCGTTGACCTGCTCGCAGGGGCGGAAGGTCTCGCCGTCCGTCTCGTCCGCGCAGTAGAGGCTGATTGGCTCGCCGTTCTGCATGAAGACCAGCGTGTCAGTGCCGCAGTCGATGACGTCCATCTTCTCGCGCGTCAGCGGGCTGCTATGCGCGCCTTCGCAGACGGCCTGGAACGCGGTCGCGGAGCCGCCGTGCGCCACGGGGATCATGGGCACGTGCTGCTTGACGAGCGCATTGGCCTCATCGTAGATCGGCTGGCGATCGGCTGCGTCTGCCAACGCGGCTGCGCGCTGCAGTGCGTCGATCAGATCAGGGAACTTCTCGCCGAACTGCTTGCTGGAGCCGGCGCCGAAGTGGTAATCGAGGAAGTTGGTCGCATCCGGGTAGTCCGCGCCCCAGCCCAGCAGGTGGAAGCCATTGAGCTGGCCCGCGTCCGCGGCATCAAGGTAAGCGCCCGATTCCATAACCTGGATCTCGGCGTCGACGTTGATCTCGGCGAGCTGGGCCTGGATGTCCTGTGCCACCACACCAGGCTCAGGCAGGTAGCCGCGCACCACGTCGCGGTAGAAGATCTTGGTCGCAAACTTGCCGTTCGCGTCGTAGACGCCTTCCTCGGTCAGGATCTTGATGGCCTCTTCAGGGTTGTACTCGTACCAGTCGAGGCTCTCCGAATAGCCGAAGATGCTGGGCGGCATGAACTGGGTGGCAACGATCGAGCCCTTGGGGTAGAAGTTATCGACGATGCGCGCCCGGTCGATGGCCATGGCGAATGCCTGGCGCACCTTCTCGTTGTCGAACGGAGCGAACACGTTGTTCATGCCGACGTAGAAGATATTGGTGCCTGCGCGCGGCATCAGCTGCAGGTTCGCGTCGCCCTCGATGACATCGAAATCATCCGGGCCCGGGTTGTCGATGCCGTTGACGTTGCCCGATTGGAGCTCGAGCAAGCGCTGAGCGGCTTCGGGGCTCCAGCGGAAGACCATGGTCGGGGTCTTGGCCTTTTCGCCCCAGTAATTCGGGTTGGCTTCCAGGATCAACTGATCGCCCTTGCGCCATTCCTTCAGCATGTAGGGGCCGGTGCCGACGGGCTTCTCCAGCCATTCTTTGCCGCCGGAGGTTGCGCCGGCCTCGAGCACCTCGGCCGGCCAGATCTGCATGGCGGTGTCAGCGGCCTTCGCCGGGAACGCCGGGTCAGGGAAGCACAGGCTGAATTTGACGGTCAGATCGTCGACGGCCTCGATGGCCTTGATCTCGCCGCCGTACGCGCAGGGGTCCTCTTCGCCTTCGGCGACCGGAGCAGCCGCGCCCGGCTTGATGCCGAACCACTTCTCGTAGAGCTTGTCATACTCGCCGCTGGCCTTAAGGTTCGCCAGGCCGGCGTTGAAGAGCGGAAGGAACGCCTTCGGGTCACCCTTCTGCACCACGGCGCCGAAGGTCTCATTGGTCGGGAGCTCCATCGTGATCTTCAGCTTGCCCTTGAACTGCTCGGCCTGCAGCGCGTAGTCGGCGGCGACCGGCATGTCCACGACGACCGCGTCCAGGTTACCGTTGACCAGGTCCTGCAGCGCCATGTCGGGCCCGTCGTATTCTTTCGGGTCGATGCCCAGGTCCTGCACGGCAAAGGCGCCGGTGGTGGCGATCTGCACGCCAACGCGCTTGCCGGTCAGCGAGGCGCCGTCGGAAATGTCGGTGTTGTCAGCAACCACGACGATGGCCTGGTTGGACTTGAAGTAGCCTTCGGAGAAGTCGTACTTCTGCTTGCGCTCGTCCGTGATGGTCACGGACGAGATGATCGCGTCGTACTGGCCGGCTTCCAGGCCCGCAAAGATGCCGTCCCACGCGACGTTCTGGAACTCGATCTCGAATTTCTGGTCGGCCGCGATGGCCTTGATCAGCTCGATGTCGAAGCCGGTCAGTTCCTTGGCCTGGTTCACGAACTCCATGGGCGCGAATTCCGCGTTGGTCGCCACGCTGAACTTCTTCGCGGCCTCCGCCGGAACCGCCGTGGGCTGCGGGGCTTCCGTGGCCTGTGGCGCGGCCGGTGCGGCGGTGGGCGCCGCGGGGGCGGTCGTGGGCTGCGCGGCCGGGGTGGCGGGTGTGCCACACGCGGCCAGCATGCCCAGCAGCATGACCGTGACGGTCAGCAGGCCGATCAATTTCAACTGCTTCATCTTGACTGTCTCCTCCTGATAGTGAGTGTGCGATGCGATACGAAGAGCTGGCGCAGAGATGCGGCCAGCCCAGGGTGCTTGGCTCCGTGCCAGGGCGTCCTGCCTCCTTTCGAGGTGTAAATGGACCGCCGTCACGCACGGCATTGTGAGGGACGAACAGGGAACGAACAGTGACGAATATTATAACAGCCGTGGACCGATTGTCAAACATGTTTTGGGTTCGGGGAACGGTGCGTGTGGCCGCGGGATTTCGGGGGCAGGCAGGCGGTCAGCGCCGCCAGCGCAGCGCGTTGGCTTCGACAGTGGGGTGCGCCTGGCCCGCGCGCTGCAGGGAAGTCA
>CAZMIS010000349.1:0-4809 GCA_964566325.1 uncultured Anaerolineales bacterium | reverse complement strand
TTCATGGAGGATGACTTCCGGCGCGCTCACCTGGAATTCGTAACCTTCGCGACGCATCGTCTCGATCAGGATAGCCAGGTGCAGTTCTCCCCGGCCGCTCACCAGGAATGTGTCGGCTGCATCGGTCGGCTCCACGCGCAAAGCTACATCGCGCTCCAACGCCCGATCCAGGCGCTCCTTCAGTTTCCGGCTGGTGACCCAGGTGCCTTCGCGCCCCGCGAACGGCGACGTGTTGACGCCGAAAGTCATCCGAACCGTCGGCTCTTCCACTGAGATGGTGGGTAGGGCTCGCGGATCGACCGCGTCAGCGACCGTCTCTCCGATGTTGACTTCCGGGATGCCCGTCAGAGCGATGATCTCGCCCGCGCTGACCACGGGCACCTCGATTCGCTCCAACCCTTCGTAGATGAAGAGTTGCGCGATCTTCTCCTGGTGAACCGCGCCATCACGGTCAAAGCGCACCACTGCCTGCCCCTTGCGCAGCTCACCGGCGGAGAGGCGCCCCATGATGATCTTGCCCTTATAGTCGTCGTAGGACAGATTCGTGACCAGCATCTGTGCAGATGCCTCCGGGTCCACCAGGGGCCCGGGCAGCGAGTTCACGATGGCCTCGAACAGTGGCTGCAGGGTGCCTTCGATGTGATCCGGGTCGGTGCCCGATTGGCCCGCAGTCGCCACGGCATAGATGACCGGGAAGTCGGCCTGTTCCTCGGTCGCGCCCAACTCGATGAAGAGGTCGAAGGCCTCATCGACGGCCCACCCAGGCCGTGCATGGTTCCGATCGACTTTGTTGATGACCAGGATCGCACGCCGCCCCAGCTCGAGCGCCTTGCGCAGCACAAAGCGCGTCTGTGGCATCGGCCCCTCAGCTGCATCAACCAGCAGCAGCACGCCGTCGACCATGTTCAGGACGCGCTCCACCTCCCCGCCGAAGTCGGCGTGGCCGGGCGTGTCCACGATGTTGATCTTGATGCCGCCGTAACGCACCGCGGTGTTCTTGGCCAGGATGGTGATGCCCCGCTCACGCTCGAGGTCGTTCGAGTCCATGACGCGTTCGGGCACCTGCTGGTTGTCGCGGAACACGCGCGATTGCCTGAGCATGGCGTCCACCAGCGTCGTCTTGCCATGATCCACGTGAGCGATGATGGCGATATTGCGAATGTCGTTCCGGGTAACCTGCATACTTGCTTCCCTACATCCAAAAACGCCGGGAGCCATCTGGCTTCCCGGCGTCAACCGTTGCCGTCAAAAATAGCCAGCCCACAAACTGACGCGGCTGGCCGATCACAGAACCCATTGTACACGAAATAGCGCCAGCACCCAAAAATCGCGTTTGCGATTCTGTGGCTATCGGCCGCTGCCCACGCCGCTGCCGCGCAGTTGTCTTTTCCCTTCAGCGGTCGTAGAATGACGCGCATCAGCATGCACCCTTTGTGCACCCAATCGAGCGCCAATATGTTCTCACCCGATCATCGACCTCGCACCTGGACCGCCCTGAGGGAAGCCCCCCTGGACATCCTGGTCATCGGCGGCGGCATCACCGGCGCCGGGATCGCGCGCGAAGCAGCGCGCCTGGGGTTGCGGGTCGGGCTGGTCGAGCAGCGCGACTTCGCGTGGGGCACCTCGAGCCGGTCGTCCAAGCTCGTTCATGGTGGCCTGCGCTACCTGAAGGAGGGGCGTTTCTTGCTGACTCGTGCATCGGTCAGCGAGCGGCAGCGCCTGCTGGACGAAGGCGCCGGACTGATCGATCCGCTGGGCTTCCTGCTCGCCACGTACAAGGGCGATTCGCCGGGACGGCGCATGTACGGCGCTGGCCTGACGGTCTACGACCTGCTTGCCCTGCAGTGGAGCCACCGCTACTACTCGGCCGCGGATTTTCAGAGGCTCGCGCCCCTGCTGTCGCCCGACGGACTGCAGGGCGGCTTCCGCTACGGTGATGCGCAGACGGACGACGCCCGCCTGGTCTTGCGGGTGCTCTCCGAAGCCGTCGGCGACGGCGCGCAGGTCCTCAACTACGCCCGGGCAACCGGGTTGCTATGCGATGCCGGCGGGCGCGTGACCGGAGCGCGGGTCCAGGACGCGACATGCGGCGACGGCGAGCAACATGACCTCAGGGCAACGGTGGTCATCAACGCCACGGGTGCGTGGGCAGACACCCTGCGCAAGGAGGTCGGAGGCGCGAAACGTATCCGTCCGTTGCGGGGCAGCCACCTGGTCTTCCCGGCATGGCGGCTGCCCGTCGGGCAGGCCCTCAGCTTCCTGCATCCGCTGGACCGGCGCCCGGTGTTCATCTTCCCCTGGGAAGGGATCACGCTCGTGGGCACGACCGATGTGGACCACGAGGGGTCGCTCGAGGCTGAGCCGTGCATCAGCCCGGACGAGGTCGCATATCTCATGGCCGCCGTGGCGTCGCAATTCCCCGCCATCGACCTGACGCTCGAAGACATCGTTAGCACATTCTCCGGAATCCGACCGGTCGTCGGCAGCGGCCGTTCCGATCCGTCTAAGGAATCGCGCGATCACGTCGTGTGGGAGGAGCAGGGGCTGCTCACCGTGACCGGCGGGAAGCTGACCACCTTCCGTCGCATCGCGCTCGACGCGCTGAAGATGGCACACAAGCATCTGCCGCACATGGGCGAGCCGGACTCTGGCGCGCCGGTGTTCAGTCCTCCCGACCCTGGACTGCTGCGCATCGCCGTGCCGGAGCCCGACCGCCGGCGGCTGATCGGGCGTTACGGCGGGGCCGCGGCCCAACTACTCGAAGCTGCGGGTGCAGGCGAAACCGAACGCATCGGCCGGACCTCGACACTCTGGGCCGAGATGCGCTGGGCGGCACGCGCCGAGGGCGTGATCCATCTGGACGACCTGCTCCTGCGCCGCACCCGACTCGGGCTGCTCCTGCCCGATGGCGCAAGTAATCACCTCGACCGCATCGGTGACATCTGTCGCGCCGAGCTGGGATGGAGCAGCGCCCGATGGCAGGAAGAGGCTCGCGCCTACGAGATGCTGCATCGCCGGTGCTCTGGCGTGCCACCCGGCGCAGATGCCGGCGGCTGGCAGGCCGTGCTGGATGAGGCGCGCACGACGTCATCGAATCGGACCCTGCGTAAGAAGCGCCGGCGCAGACGCTGGGTCAAGGGCGGCATCGCGTCGGGCGCAGTGACCGGGGCAGGCCTGCTGATCAGCCTGGGTCACTGGGCGTGGAACCGAAGGAGAAATCCCCGGAGCAGCTCCTGAGCTGGCTCGAGGAGGACGACATGGCAAAAGACCTGCTGTTGGCCATTGACAACGGCACTCAGAGCGTCAGGGCCCTGGTCTTCGATCTTCAGGGCAGTCTGCTGGCCAAGGCGCGCGTTCCGCTGACGCCCTACGTTTCGCCGAAGCCTGGCTGGGCCGAGCAGGATCCGGACTACTACTGGCGCTCCTTATGTGACGCGTGCCAGCAATTGTGGCGCCAGAGTGAGGCGACAGGCAAGCCCGCGCACCTCCGGGAGCGGATTGCAGGCATGGCACTGACCACCCAGCGATCGACGCTCATCAACGTCGATCGCGAGGGCCGGCCGCTCCGCCCCGCCATCGTCTGGCTCGACCAGCGACGAACCTATGGACTGAAGCCTGTCGGTGGACTGTGGGGCCTGGCATTCAAATTGGTCGGCATGACCGAGACGGTGGCGTACCTGCAGGCAGAGGCAGAGGCGAACTGGATTCGTACGCAACAGCCGGAGATCTGGGACGCCACCTACAAGTACCTTCTGCTCTCGGGCTACCTCACGCACAAATTGACCGGGCGGATGGTTGACTCGGTCGGCTGCCAGGTCGCCTACGTCCCATTTGACTACAAGAAACTGGGGTGGGCCGGCCCGACAGACTGGAAGTGGCAGGCCGTTCCCGTGCCCAAGGACAAACTCGTCGACCTGGTGCCCCCGGGCGGGCAACTGGGCGAGATCAGTGCTGAAGCGGCCGAGGCCACCGGCATCCCCGCGGGCACGCCCATGATCGCGGCCGCGGCAGACAAGGCGTGCGAGATCATCGGCGCAGGCGGCGTGGAGCCGCACATCGGCTGCCTGAGCTACGGCACCACGGCCACGATCAACACGACGCATCGCCGTTATGTCGAAGTTGTGCCCCTGATTCCCCCCTACCCCTCGGCCATCCCGGGCGCCTACAGCATGGAGATCCAGGTCTACCGCGGCTTCTGGATGGTGAGCTGGTTCAAGGAGCAGTTCGGCCAGGCCGAACAGAAGCTGGCAGCGGAGCAAGGCGTGGAGCCGGAGGTGCTGCTCAACGAACTGATCCGGCAGGCGCCGCCCGGCTCCATGGGGTTGGTGCTCCAGCCATTCTGGTCCCCCGGCCTGAAGGAGCCGGGCCCGGAGGCGAAGGGCGCGATTCTTGGCTTCGGTGACGTGCATGGCCGCGCCCACATCTACAGAGCGATCCTCGAGGGGCTGGGCTACGCCCTGCGGGAGGGCAAGGAGCGCACTGAGAACCGCACCGGTGTCGCCATTACCGAGCTGCGCGTCGCTGGCGGCGGCTCTCAGAGCGACGAGGTGATGCAGCTAACCGCCGATATCTTCAACCAACCGGCTGCCCGCATGCATATCAACGAGACGTCGGGCCTTGGCGCAGCCATGGACGCCGCGGTCGGGCTGGGCATGCACCCCGACTTCGGTGTCGCGGTGCGCGAGATGACGCACATCGGGCGTGTCTTCGAGCCTGAAGCTGCCAACGCCGCACTCTATGACGCGCTCTACCAACGCGTCTACAAGCGCATGTACAGGCAGCTGCGCCCGCTCTACGAGGAGATCCGGG
>CAZMIS010000348.1:0-4810 GCA_964566325.1 uncultured Anaerolineales bacterium | reverse complement strand
TGCTTTGCCGTCGGGTACATGTTCGTCACGGTCAGGATGCGCAATGCGTGCTGATCGACGTTCGTCACACCGGATCGCTCCGGGAGGCTGTTGCCCATACCTGCCGGTATACCTCCAGGTATCGTTCGGCGACGCGCTGCGGATGGAAGCGCTCCGTCGCTACGATCTTTGCAGTCTGCCCCATGGTCTGATACAGCTCAGGACTGGACAGCACCTGCAGCATGGCCGCGCCCAGCGCTTCGGCATCGCCCACATCGACGACCCGACCCGTCCGCCCGTCCTCCACGACGTAGCCGGCGCCGCCCGCGCGCGTCGTCACGACGGGAATGCCGGCCGCCAGAGCTTCAATGGCCGACATCGGCGATACTTCCTCCCGGGACGACAGAACAACCAGCTGCGCCTCACGGTAGAGTTGCCTCATCTGCGTGCGGTTCTGAAGTCCCAGGAATTCGACGCGATCCTCGATCCCCAGTGCGCTACACGCCGCCCGCACCTTGCCCACGTAGTCAGCGTCGTCGGTGCGGCCGGCCACCTGCAGATGTAGTGAGGGCAGTTCACGGCTTGCGATTGCCACGCCGCGCACCGCTGTCAGGAGGTCCTTGCGCGGCGTCACGGAGGCAGCCAGGAGCAGGCGACCGGGGACCGGCCGGCGCTCCAGGGCAAACATCTCCTCGGGCGCGGGGTTCTCGACAAGGTGCCACCGCGCCGAGGTGCGCTCGGCGAACCGGTCGCGAATATAAGGACTGATGGCCGTGATCTCCCGCACCCGCGCCAGGGCCCGGCGCTCGTAGTATCCCGCCAGGGCGTAGGCCAGGCGGTTGAACAGGCCTGGGTTGTAGCGCGCCTCCTCCTTGATCACGCCATGGATGGTCCAGATCGGGCTCCGGGCGCCCACGTACCCGGCGTCCATCGCGGCCACGGCAAAGCTGTGACCGTGAGCATTAACCACGTCAGGCTGCAACTCCCGCAGCAGACGCGCAATGCGACCTACACCGGTGATCATGTTCGGCACGATGCGGCGCCGGGGCTGCGCCAGGTAATGAATGACGACGTTGTTCGCCCGCTCGCAGCGATCCTGTACGACGTCCGAGTGGCAGTGGATGACCGATACCCGCACATCCGGACGGTGGCGCAATCCTTCGACCAGTTGATAGGTGACCGCGCGGATGCCGCCGGAAAGGACCGCCGGATCCAGCGGATAGGCGCCGACGATGGCGACGTGGAGCGGGCGCTCGTACATCACTGCGTGCCTCGATCGCGGTGGCGGGGCTGCAACGTCGAGCCTTCGCCGCGCGCCAGGATCGACTCGTAGAGGGCCACGGTGGCGCGGGCGACTGAACCAGGGGCAAAGCGCGCTTCGGCCGCCTTCCTGGCTTCCTGGCCCATTGCAGCGCAAGTGCTGCGATCGCCCAACAACCCCAGCACGGCCTCCGCAAACGCCTGGGCATCTTTGGACGGCACGATGCGGCCCGTCACGCCGTCCGCTACCATTGCGCTGCACCCGCCGACATCCGTGGCAACTACGGCCCGGCCCACCGCCATCGCCTCCGCGATGCTCACGGGCGCCGTCTCCTGCTCGCTGGCAAGCACGAACACATCGCAGGCCGCGCACCGATCGCGGATGCGCTCCGGTGGCAGTGCGCCCGAGAAGGTGACCGCAGCGTCAAGGCCCAGTGACTGAACCCGCCCGCGGCACTGTGCAACGTATGCCGGGTGGCTGTCGACCTCGCCTGCAATCTCAAGGGTCGCGTGCGGGCGGGCGCGGCGGACGTGCACGAACGCGTCGATCAGTACGAGCATGCCCTTGCGGGGGATGACCCGCCCGACGCACAGCAGGCGGTCCGCGCCGGGGGGCGGAGGCGCCTCGGCCAGAAACCGCCCATCCACGGGGTTCTCGATGAGGTGAAAACGCGCGTCGCGCCGGGCATGCACCTGGCTCAGCACGTAAGGGCTGATCGCAACGATGTCGCGCGCCCGCCGCACGACGTGCCGCTCGAGCTGCGAATCTGCGAGCCAGCGCAGCCGCGCCGGCCACCGCGCGATGGGCCAGGACTGCTGCATCTCACGGTAGATGATGCCGTGCAACGTCACGACCGCAGGCCGGCCACTGTCGAGCGCGGCGCGTCCGTAGATGCCGGCGATGTGCGCGTGAACGATGTCGGGGGCCGCCGCTTCAACCTGGGCGACCAGGTTGCGCACGACCGGAAGTTGGCCGGTGAGCCGGCCCCCGCGCGGATACGGGACGCGGTCGATGCGGTAGCCGGCGCCCTCCATCGACTCCGCCTGCCGAAGCCCCGGCACGGCCGTGATCACGCTCAGCTGAACGCCCTCCTGCGCCGCCAGGCCCCGCGCCAAGGCGAGGACCACTGCGTCCACCCCGCCTGCCGGGCTTACTCCCGCAAGCACGCCGTCCCCGTTCGGAGAGCGGGGGGGCAGCCCAGGGAAGGGTCCAAGGAGAGCCACTCTCATGCGTGGGGCACACCGTTAACGTTCAGGATCGTGTGGCCCAGGCCCGACTGCACCATCTTCTCGGCCAGATAGACCGCGCGCATGCCCTCCTCGCCGCTGACCAGCGAATCGTGGCCGTCCCGGACCGCGGCGACGAAGTTCTCGAGTTCCTCGACCAGAGGCTCGCGCTTGCGAATCTCGTACTTGGTGATGCGGCCCTCGCTCACCCCCATCAGGGCCACCATGCCCTCCCAACCGTTGGCGTAATTATTCTCGTAGAAATAGAGTTCCTGGGTCAGGTAGTTGACGTGGAACATGCCCCGCTCGCCGATCATCGACAACTCGCGGATCTTGGTGGGCGTCAACCAGTTGATGTCCAGCACGCCGACCGCGCCGTTGTCGAACTTCAGCAGCCCGGACAGCAGATCTTCGTGGCTGCCGTGAATCTCCTGCTCGGTCTCGGCATATAGGTTTCGGATGGGCGCGCCGATCAGGTACTCCATGATGTTGAGTTCATGGGTCGCCAGGTCGAAGACAACGCCTACATCAGCAATGCGGCTCGGGAAGGGCCCCACCCGTCGCGAGCGAATCTGGAAGACGCGTCCCAACTCACCATCCAGCAGGCGGCGTTTGAGCTCCAGGATCGCTGGATTGAAGCGCTCGATGTGCCCCACTCCCAGGCGCACGCCGGCGGCATGAGCGGCCTCGATCATGCCGCGGCACTCGGGCACCGTGAAAGCCAGCGGCTTCTCGATGAACACGTGCGCGCCATGGCGAATGGCATCGAGCGCCACCTCGGCATGCAGGCGCGTGGGAACGGCGATAGATACGATATCCAGTTGCTCCCGCGCCAGCATCTCACAGGGATCCTGATAGGCATTGGCCTTGTACATACGCGCGATCGAATTAGCGGTTTCCGCGTCTGCATCGGCCACAGCGGCCAGGTTCACCTCAGGTATTTGCGCAAAGACGCGCGCATGATTGCGTCCCATTGAGCCGACGCCGATAACCGCAACATTCAACATTAAGGTTCCTCCTCATACAAGACCTTGCGCAACATCCGCTGGCGGCCTTGCCTTTCGATCAGTTGTGTGCCGGTCGCCCCATAGAGTGCGCCGAGACACATCCAGAACAGAATATTGGCGTATTGGGCGGTGATCGAATCAAACGTGCTGATGATCAGGACGTAGCCGATCAGCATGCCGAGCGCCGCTGCAGCCCAATCGCCGTCGCTTGTCTCTGGCGAGTCATCGCCGGGGTCCCGTCTGCGGGACCGTCTCAGCACCTGCCAGCCCTGCCGTGAGGCCGCGACGAGCTGCGCGACAAACGGCACCAGGGCAGCGACGCCTCCGGACGTGAGCACGTAGATGAACATGTTGTGTGACGCCACTGCCAGGCTTGCATCGGCCCGTCGCGGCTGCCACCCGGCCGCGGCCGCAGCGTCGCTGTAGTTGTCGAATCCCAGTCCCCACACTGGCGAGGCCGCAGCAATGTCGAGGCCGGTGCTGAGCGCCTGCAAGCGATAGGTGATCGATCCCTCGGACTGCAATCGTTCCTCTATGGCGCGCGTCTCCACAAGTCCGCCGCCAAAGATGAGCGCGGCCAGCAGACCGAAGAGCAGCAGCATCAGCCCGGCCGGACGTGCCCGCCGGCTCAGCACGACCACCACGATGATGCCCATCAGGGCTGCAAGCCAGCCCGCCCGCACATAGGTCGCGATCAGACCGCCTCCAATTGCCAGCAGCGCCGCCAGCCAGCCCAGGCGTGTTCCGAGACCACGGCTGCGCGCCGCAGAGACGAACACCATGGGCAGCGTGACGGCCAGCGTCATGGCCATGGCGGCCGGCGCACCGAACAGGCTGGTCACTTTGATCGAATGCCGGCCATACGACATGCGGTAAGGGAGCGGCGACAGGATCGCCTGGTTCGTCAGCTGCTCGCGAAGGGAGATCAGGCCCAATGTTGCTCCGAGCACAGCAAGCAGCACCGCCAGCCACGTCAACTGCCGGCGATCGGTGAAGAGATTCCGCGCAAAGTAGAAGCACAGCAGTGGCACGACGACGGCGTCGAAGACGACCTGGATGCCCGAGAGCCATCCCAAACGCGATGCACTGATCGACAGGATCAACGCCACGACGAAAAGAATCCCCCACCCCTCGACCGCTGTCAGGCGGGCGAGCCTGCGCCTGCCGGCCGCTACCTGAGCGATCAACACGAACACCGATACAACCGATGCAACGCGGTTCAGGCTCAGATCCGGCAGTCCGCTTCCCTGCGCAAGGTTGAACAGAGCACCAAATGGCGCCAGGAACATCCAGAGCAGCAATCCCCCCGCGGCGACACGTTCGTGGACTCGTCGCAC
>CAZMIS010000347.1:0-4815 GCA_964566325.1 uncultured Anaerolineales bacterium | reverse complement strand
TTCGTTGGACGCTCCGTCGCCAAAGAAGCAGAGCACGACGCGGTCTTCCTGCCGCAGCTTCAGGGCCAGGCCCGCGCCCACGGAGAGGGGCAGGCCACCGCTGACGACGCCGTTGGCCCCGAGGCTGCCCAGGCTGAGGTCAGCCATGTGCATCGAGCCACCGCGGCCGTGGCAGACGCCGTTCTCCTTGCCCAGGAGCTCGGCCATCATCTCACGCACGTCCTGCCCCTTGCCGATCGCATGGGCATGGCCGCGGTGGGTCGAAACGATGTAGTCGTCCGGCCGGAGGGCCGCAATCGAGCCGATGCCCACGCCCTCTTGCCCGATGCAGAGGTGCATGGTGCCATGAACCTTGCCCAGGCCGTATTGCTGCCAGGCAGCCTCCTCGAACGCGCGCGTGAGGAGCATCTTGTAGTAGATCTCGGTCAGGGCTGATGAGGACAAATCGTCGATGGAAGATGCGCCAGGTCTTGCTTCTGCAGTTTGGAGCATGGGAGTCGCCTGTCTGAGAGTATTCGTTGGCGGCGATGTCATAGTGCACATTTGTGCACATTGCATTCGCTTGTGTGCATGGGCATCCTAGCACTGAATTTCACATTTGTCAATACCCAATTCGCCAATGTGAGCGAATTATTAAGATTCGGGGCGCGGGGAGCGGGAGGATAGAACGCGGACGGGTCGATCAGATCACAAAAAACCGTCTAGGGTGGTGTCAGCGCCGGCATTACCCCCGGCCCTGCGCCAGTTCAGCGCCCCAGCTGCGGGCGCGTGCCAGCTCACCCTCCTTGAGGGGACCGTATTTTCCGTTCACGATGAATCGCTGTGGCGCGGCCGCGGGCTGGTAGCCCTTCTGCCCGAGGCGCGCGAGGATCGTCTTGGCCGCGCTGCCCGGCGACCACCAGATGCGCGTCTCGAACGCGGCCGCACGGCCGCTGCCCGACGGCAGCGCGTCGAGCCAGGAGCGCATGGGCGGATGCGACGTGTCGGGCGGTGTGGGGTCTTTGGCCTGATTGGCGGTCAACGATCGGACCATACTCTCGGTGGGCAGGCTGAAGCCGAGCAGCGGCGCGCCGGCCACAATGAGCTCGGCGCCGGCGATCGCGGCTGCGTTGGCTTCGGTCGTGGAGAGCGCCTGTGCCTCCGGACCGATGCCTTCTGCAATGGCACGCGCGACGGCGGCTGTGTTGCCCCAATGTGACTCGTATACGACGATGGCTTTCACAATATCCACCCTTCCTCTGGAGATCGGCGACGGGGTCTTTGCACCGCGCCGCAGAGACGCGCGCGGGCGCCTGTCCTGATTGGTAGTACGCAGGTTGACACCGGCGGTTGCGCGGAAGGCCATGATGCCGGCGGGCGGCCCGGTGCGCGCTTGTCTGCCCCGGAACGAGCCTAAGACGCCCGACGTTTCTGCGCGGTGACGAACCAGTCGTGCGGTATCTTCGGCATGGTCACTGGAATGACGGGCAGGGACCAACGCCCATGGTGCGATTCGGGCTGGCCGGCCTGGCAAAGGGCGGCCAGCCCATACAGGGCTTCGACGAAAACGGCGAGCCGTGCGTCCGCGCGGAAGCCACCCCCTAAAACGTTAGGTGCGAGGCAGGCATGACCTGCGCACCTGCTTCGCCCAGCTTGCGGTTCCACTCCTCGATCAGACGCGCCGCGTCCTTGCTGTAGCTGGAGTGCCCGTCTGCCACCAGCGTCACCGCGTAGTCCAGGTCAAGGGCTCCCTGGCAGGTCGCCTTCACGCAGCCGTGGGTCACCAGCCCCGTCACGACAACAGCGCCGGCGCCCTGCGCGGCCAGGGCCTCATGGAGCGGGGTGTCCTCGAAGGCGTTGCCGTGCGTCTTATGGATGACGAGCTCCCCCTCGCGCGGGTGCAGGCGGGGGTGCAGCTGCCAGTCCGCGGAGCCGAACGGCAGGACCTTCTCGGAGGCGTGCTGGATGTAGATCACGGGCACGCCGGCAGCATGCGCGCGCTCGATGAGCGCGTCCAGCGTGCTCAGGAGCGCCTCCGCCCGGTAGATGGGCGAAGACTTGAGGAAGAGGCCCTGCTGTACGTCGATCACCAGCAGCGCTTGCCTGCTCCCTGCGACGACGGGATGTGCGTGATTCTCTTGCCTCATCGACACGCTCCTTACGATCGGTGTGCTCGTGATTCGACGCCTGAGCGGTCGTTCCCGCGGCGAGGCGCGGCCAGGCAGGCTCTCTGGACGACGGCAAACGGCCACGCGGCGCAGGCCCCACCGCGGGAGACGCGCCGGGAAAGGCCGATCGCGTGTGAGGACGGCGAGCCGCCCTCCTCACGCGTCGCTTTCCGCCTTCGGGACGTCAGGACGGCTTGTTCTGCTGTGCCAGCGACCTCTGGTACGCCTTCCAGCCCGGGCACCAGGTCGTGTGCCAGCGCCATACTCGTGCGAACAGCGTCTTAGGCTTTGCCTCGGCCTTCTTGCGCATGGGGCAATCCTCACATCGGATCTCAGCCATGGGTGTCTCCTTCGGTGATGAGGGTGAAGCGGAACAGGCCAGTGCGATTCGAGTCCGCGCCGAGCCCTTCTTCCTCAGCGCGGACGACAAAATACTGGACAGGATCAGGCGGTACGGCGAAGAACTCGCTCGCCGGCGCGCTGATGTCCGCGAGGAGGGTGGTCTCGTCCGGGGCGAAGTAGGGATCGGCGCTCCCGTGCACCTCGTAGGCATCGTTCCAGGCGAAATGCGTCCACGACAGCAACACGCCGGTGTCCTGCGGGGCGATTGTCGCCTGCGTCCTCTGAGGTCCCTCCAGGGCGCCGGCGCCGAAGGCGTTGGGCAGCGGAGGGTTGCCTTGGACGGTGGCCCACCAGGCCCACCGGGCATCGCGCGTCGCGCCGTCATCATCGTCGTTGACCCAGACGTCCAGGCCGAACAGCCGGCCGTAGCCCGGCACGATGCCAAGCCCGGCAAGCGGGAGCCGGGCTTCCAGGAGGTAACCGTCGCCGGTGGATGTCATGACGAAGGTGACGCCGGCAGGAACGACTGCCGAGCTGGCGCCTTGCCGGACGACCGTGTCGTTCCACCGGAAGCCCAACTCGAAGTCGTTCATCCCGTCGTAGGTCGCGCCGCGGCTGTAATCACCGTCGATCAGGATCCCGACCGAATCATCGTCGGACCACTGCTCGCTGTCGTTCACGAGGTTATCGTCGGTGACGCGAACGAGCAGGTAGAGGTGCGTGTCGTCGTAGAAAACGCGATAGTCACCGGTGGCGCCGCCGGCTGCGATCGCACTCCCGCCTCCGATGAGGTTCCCGATGAGGTTCCCGATGGGGTGAGCCGGCGCCCCGTCCCAGATTGCGTCCGCTGCGCCATCGATCCCGATGGGGCGATCCGTTCTGCGAACCGCAGCATTCGTTGCCGGATCGCCGGTCCTGTAGAGCAGCTCGATGCCGTCATCTTCACCGAGGTTTCGGCTGTAGAGCTTGAGCGTCGCGTCGTTCCAGTGTTCGTGGACCCCCTGGCTTGCCATCTGGGTCCCATCCCCCTCCGGGTCGTAGAATGTGCCCGACGGCGGGTCGTCTGCCAGCGCCATCTCGTGGAGGTAGTCCTGCACTCCCTCGTTGCCCAGGACGTGATCGGGCCACTGCTCCCTGAGAAAGTCGAACGCCACCGAGTCGATCGCGACAGGGTCCATGGAGAGGAATACGCTCTGCGGCCAGTCGTTGTTGAAGGGCGCCATGGTCCATTTGGATGGGATGCCGTCCCAGCCTTTGCCGGCGTAGATCGCGTCCAGGAGGTGAAGAATGGTCTTGCCGCCCATGCCCGCGTGGCCGTTCATATCGACCAGGGGCCGGTACTGAGCCATCAGGGTGCGGTTGCCGGTGGGCGGCTGGGCAGCTTGGGTCTCCAGTGGCAGCCGGCCGTGAAGGTCATAGAAGCCGGCTGTGGTCGGCTTTCGCATCACATCTGACGCGCCCATCAGGGAGCCGTAGTGGTTCTTGGCCGTAACCGTGATACCGGCGCGGTTGTGGCTCTTGAGGATGGCGAGATTGATCATGTACTTCGCGTCGTCCAGCGCTCGAAGGAGGTAGTCCTGGGACTTGCCTGCGGTCTCGGCCGCCGGCGCGCTCCAGTAGAGCCGCGTCGAGCCGGTGGTGGCCTTCGTGCGGCCCAGCGTACCGCGCGCGTCGAGGTAGTTCACGCCGGGGAATGCACCGTGCACCGGGTTGTAGAGCTCGTTCACCCATAGGCCGGTCGGATCCCCCATCGTGATGTCTGATTGAGCGACTCCGGCGCGGTTGACCAACTGATCGAGCAGCGCCACCATGAGCTGCGGCGAGTTGCCGATCGAGGTCCACTTGGCACCGCAGCTGGATGGATTCCAGGCGTAATTCGTGTCTGCGCAGTTGGGTGCGTTGGATGTGGTGAAGTTGGTCTTGATGAAGACCTTTTCGCCCGCCTGGTAAGGCGCGCCGCCGTTGAAGGAGCGGAAGATAGCGTCCCAGGCTTCGGTTGTCGTGGTCGTGCCGGCATAGGTTGCCAGAGCCCACTCCAGCATATCCGCTGCCACCTGCTGGTCCACCCTGTCGAACCAGCGCTGGCCGGCGGACGTGGATATACCGTCCCAGTCTGCGACCGAGGGATCGTGGATCCAGGCTACACGGCCGGGAGCAAGCCCCCTGGCCACGCCGATCGGTTCGTTGGCAGGGTGAGGCGTGTAGGCGACCGGCACTGCCTGGGCCGGCCCGCCCAGGCTCAGCGCGGCCCAGGCGATCCCGATGCCTGCGACGAGGAGCGCCAGGCCTGCCGAGGCGTAGCGCGCCTGTCGCATTCGGGCCTGCG
>CAZMIS010000346.1:0-4821 GCA_964566325.1 uncultured Anaerolineales bacterium | reverse complement strand
CGATCCTGTCGCTGCTCGACAAGACCAAAGAGACGGTCACGCTGTACCATCAGCACGGCCACGAGCCCCTGCCCGAAGACGTCAAGTTGCGCCTGCTACTTGCGCTGGGCCTCGAGCCCGGGGCTGATGAGGATCGATAGGCAACTGCCGGTGATTTGCGCGATCCACGGCCGGTGCATATAATAAAGGTCCATGCGGGCGGTTAGCTCAGTTGGCTAGAGCGCAGCGTTGACATCGCTGAGGTCAGAGGTTCAAGCCCTCTACCGCCCATCCATAAACAACGCGATGACCGGGACGAGTAGGCGTCGCCTCCGCGACAGAGAGGGCGGGCCACAGGCTGCAAGCCTGCCTCGTGAGAGAGCGCTGAAAACCACCCGGGAGCGACGTCCGGAACTGAGAGTATGGACGCCCGGCTGGCCCCGTTAGCGGCCCGTGAGATGGTGTGCGGCCGGGCGCTGCGCGCTAACTTGGGTGGAACCGCGAGGCCCCTCGCCCCAATGGCGACGGGGTCGTTTCTTTTAACATTCCAATAGCGCCGGCCAACGAGGTGACCGGACTCAGGGCAGCCAGTCTGCCAGGCGATCGACGGTGCTGCGTGGCACGCGGCCACGATCGGCCCAGGCCGGAGGCGCGTCGCCGGGTGCGTACCGCTCGCCGTGCCGTACGTTGTCCGGATTGAAGTGCGGCCCGGTGATCGTCAGGCCGCGACGCAGCAACAGGTACTCGGCCCAGTTGGCCTGGCGCTTCTTGACGCAGAAGTAGTAGTCGTCGCCCGAGAACCCGCGATCCCAGATGACGACGCCGTACTTTCGAAGATAGCGTTCGATCTCGAGGCCGCTCCAGTCATCCAGCCGCGACACCCAGACCATCCAGCGGTTGCCGCCGGCAGCGGTGCTCATGAGCTCGCCCGCGATGCCGAATGCGCCGCCCTTCCGATACGCGCCGTGCCAATCGGCGTGGATGAAGCTGGAGACGATGCCTTCGACACGGTCGATGAGGTCGAACATCGCCAGAAAGTCGAACCAGTTGCCCATGGTCGCTCCCAGGGAGTCAATTGGCTCATTCTATCATATCAGAACAAAAGTTCAAAATCGGAGGCGGCCCAAATGTTGCCATTCGATCTGCACTGGCCTTCGTTTGCTTTTGGCTTCGGTCTGGTAGTTTTCCTGGCACTCATCGTCTTTCTGATCAACTGGATCGGCAATCAGAGTTCGCCGTTCAAGCCGCAGACGGTGATCCAGACGACCAAGAAGACGCCCTGGCAGGTCCTGATGGGCTGCGCGAGCTCCGTCCTCATGCTGGGCGGTCTCGGCGTTATGATTGCCGTCGGGGTGGTGATGATTGGGGCTGGCGCGACGCTGCCGGAGGTCGGCTGGATGATTGGCGTCGCCGCTGTGAGCTTCGTGACCGGCCTGTTTGTGCGCGGGCTGGTCGTCTGAGACAAGACCTTGATCGAGCTTATGCTCATTGGAAGGAGGCCATCATGGCCAAGCACGAGAATCACGCAAATGAATCCGAGCAGTTGCGCAAGGTGCGCCACTCCGCCGCGCACGTCATGGCGGAGGCCGTGTTGCAGCTGTACCCTGATGCCAAGTTCGCCATCGGTCCGGCGATCGATACGGGCTTCTATTATGATTTCGACCTGGGCAAGGACGAGAACGGCAGGCCCCGCACCTTCACGCCCGAGGATCTGGCGGAGATCGAGAAGCGGATGCGCCAGTCGATCGCGGCGCGTCGTCCTTTCGAATGGCGCCAGGTGTCTCCCGAGGAGGCGCGCGCGCTGTTCGCGGAGCAGCCCTACAAGCTGGAGCTGATCGACGGCCTGGCGAAGGGCGGCCTGGACGAGGATGGCAACGAGGTTCAGGGCCCGGTGCCGATGAGCACCTACCGGCATGGCGGCTTCGAGGACCTGTGCCGCGGGCCGCACGTTGACCACACCGGCCAGATCCCGCCGGATGCCTTCAAGCTGATGTCGGTGGCCGGCGCGTACTGGCGCGGGGACGAACACAACCCCATGCTGCAGCGCATCTACGGAACGGCCTGGCCGAACAAGGGCGAGCTGCAGCAGTACCTGGCCATGCTCGAGGAGGCGAAGAAGCGCGATCACCGCAGCCTGGGACAGCAGCTCGGCATCTTCGTCTTCGATCAGGAGGTCGGCCCTGGTTTGCCGCTCTGGCTGCCGAACGGCGCCATCATGATCGAGGAGCTCGAAGCCCTGGCGAAAGAAGTGGAGCTGAAGGCCGGCTACAAGCGCGTGCGAACGCCGCACCTGGCGAAGGAGGACCTGTTCCTGCATAGCGGACATCTCCCATACTACGCGGAGAGCATGTACCCGCCCATGGAGTTGGAGGGCGTTCGCTACTACGTGAAGCCGATGAATTGCCCGATGCACCACAAGCTATTCGCGGCTCAGCAGCACTCGTATCGGGATCTGCCCCTGCGCTTCGCAGAGTACGGCACGTGCTATCGCTACGAAAAGAGCGGTGAGCTGTTTGGACTGATGCGGGTTCGTTCCATGCAGATGAACGATGCGCACATCTACTGCTCCGAGGAGCAATTTGAGCAGGAGTTCATGGCAGTCATCGGGCTCTATCTGCTCTACTTCAAGCAGTTCAACATCGAGAAGTACGTCATGCGGTTCAGCACGCATCATAAGAAGGGACTAGGAAAGAAGTACATCGACAACGAGCGGTTGTGGCTCAAGACCGAGGATATGGTGCGCCGCGCGATGCAGAATGGCGGCATCCCATTCGTCGAGCAGGCTGATGAGGCGGCGTTCTACGGACCCAAGATCGACGTGCAGGTGTGGAGCGCCATCGGAAAGGAGTTCACCTTGGCAACAAACCAGGTGGACTTCGCGCAACCGGCGAGGTTCGGCCTGACCTTCATTGATCAAGCCGGCCAGGAACAAACGCCGTTGTGTATCCATCGCGCGCCGCTCAGCACGCACGAACGATTCGTCGGTTTTCTGATCGAGCACTATGCGGGCAACTTCCCCGTGTGGCTTTCACCCGAACAGGTGCGCGTCATACCGATCACGGATGCGCACGTGCCCTACGCGACCCAGATCAACGACCTGCTGCGCGAGACGGGCATCCGGTCTCAGGTGGATGCCGGCGCCGAGCGCATGAATGCCAAGATCCGCAGCGCTCAGCTGATGAAGACGCCGTACATGCTGGTCGTGGGGGACCAGGAAGCGGCAGCGAATGCCGTCTCCCTGCGTCGTCGCGACGGCAGCCGGCAGGATGGCATGCCGGTCGATCAGTTCGTCGACCTGGTGCGGGATCGCATCAAGGTGCGATCGGGCGATCTGTAGGCTTTCCGCAGGACGCATCACCGTTGGGCGCGGCGTGCTCTGTAGAGACGTAGCCATGCTACGTCTCTACAACCGGCGGTGCGATAGGGTTCTTTTTGACACCCACCCTACCGTTATGTTATAGTTTCGCTTCGTCACTGCGTGGCGAAGTGTTCATGCGCGTTGCACCGGCCGGTCATCCGGCCCATGTTTTAACAGGGGGCTGTTCGAATTACTACCGTAACGACCAAATCCACTCGCGTCAATCAGCAAATCCGCGTCCGCGAAGTACGGGTGATCGACGAAGAGGGCAACCAGCTCGGGATCTACGCGATCCAGGATGCCCTGCGATTGGCCTATGAGCGCGGCCTGGACCTGGTCGAGGTCGCGCCCAATGCTGTGCCGCCCGTCTGCCGCCTGCTGGACTTTGGCAAGTTCCAGTATGAAAAGCAGAAGAAGGACCGCGAGGCGCGCAAGGCCCAGAAAGTCATCGAGATCAAGGAGATTCGTCTGCGTCCACGGACGGGCGAGCATGACCTCGATACGAAGGTGCGTCAGGCGCTGTCATTCCTGGAGGAAGGCAGCAAGGTGAAGGTGACCGTCCGGTTCCGGGGTCGCGAGATCACCCATCCTGAGATCGCGCGGGATCAACTTGAGGAATTCGCCACCAAGGTCGGCGCCGCTGCCATTCTGGAAGCGCTGCCGTCATTGGAGGGCAAGAACCTGTTCATGATGTTGGCCCCTAATCCTGCAAACAAGAAGTAGGGGCATTACTGGAGGATCGCTGTGCCGAAGATCAAGACTCACAAGTCCACTGCGAAGCGCTTCCGCCGCACCGGTACGGGCAAGTTGATTGCCATGCACCAGGGCCGCGGGCACCTGCGCCGTCGCAAGGCCCCACGCACGTTGCGCATGTATCGCGTGACGAAGGTCGTGGAGGCAAACGCCGCGAGCAAACGCGTCGAGCAATTGGCGCCGTACCTCGACTGAGTCATCATAGGTGCGCCCCTTTCATCAAAGGTAGGGGCGCCGATGGCCACCATGAAGTGCCGGTTTCAACCGGCCGCCATTCAAGGGAGTTCATAAATGCCTAGATCAAGAGGCGGGGTTGTCCTCCGCCGCCGTCACAACAAGATTCTGAAGCTGACCAAGGGCCAGCGCATGTCGCGGCGCCTGCTGTTCCGGCGGGCGAACGAAGCCATGTTGAAGTCCTTGTTCTACGCGACACGCGATCGCCGCAGCCGCAAGCGCGACATGCGCCGGTTGTGGGTCTCCCGCATCAACGCGGCCGCCCGGCTGAACGGCATCACCTACAGCCGGCTACAACACGCCATGCGGCTGGCCGACATCCAGCTGGACCGCAAGGTGCTTGCCGACCTGGCCGTGCGTGATCCGCAGGCCTTCGCCCGTGTGGTCGAGGTTGCCAAGAGCGCGGTGGCCTGAACCCCGCATCACTGGAGCCGTGCATGATCACGAGCCCAGACAACCCGAAGGTGAAACAAGCCCGGGCACTGCTGGACGCCAAG
>CAZMIS010000345.1:0-4847 GCA_964566325.1 uncultured Anaerolineales bacterium | reverse complement strand
ATCGGAATATGGTGCCCGGGCGTAAGCATCGCCGACCCGCAGACCAGGCAGAGGCGCTGCGTTGGTTTCGGGCGGCCGCCAACCAGGGCGAGGCGTATGCCATCCTGCGGCTGGCCTTGCGTCTGCTTGAAGGCCTTGACGGCCCCGCCGACCTGGTGGAGGCGCGCGCCTACATGGTCGCCGCATCCTCGATCCGCGGGGAGATTCCCCTCGCCCTCATCGAGGCGCTCGCCCAACGCGGCGCGCACGTCGGGCTCGACGTACAGGGCTACATGCGCGTGCCCGAGGACCGCGCGGCCTGGGACCGCGTCGTCAAGGACGGAGTCAGGCAGGACGTGGTGTTGGGACACGATGACTGGCCGGGCAAGGAGGAGGTCCTGCGACATGTGACCATCCTCAAGACGGACGCGTACGAGGCGGGGCTGCTGACGGGCGAGACGGACCGCGCCGCGGCCGCGCGACGTCTCTGTGCGCTCGGCCCGCGCGAGGTCCTGGTCACCAATTCGGCCGGGGTGCTGCTATGCCACGACGGCGAGATCCTCGAGGCGCCCTTCGTGCCGGTCGAGCTGCGGGGACGCAGCGGCCGAGGCGACACCTGCTCGGGCGCGTACATCGCCCGGCGCCTGTCCGCGCCCCCGCGCGAGTCTCTCTTCTGGACCGCGGCCGTGACGAGCCTGAAGCTGGAGCAGGAGGGTCCCTTCAACCGCGATATCGGTGAGGCCGAGGCACTGTGCGCGCGGCTGATGGACGGCGCGCACTGACGGGGTTGAAGGTTGGCAAGTTGAAGGTAGCAGGTTGACGCGCGTCGTGCATCCATAGCTCCGGGCGATGCGCCCGAGGTTGGAGGAAATGATCCATGACTGACAAGAACAGCGTGGGGCCGGGGGCTCAGATCGTCTACTTCTCACACGGCGGCGGGCCGCTGCCCATCCTGGGCGACCCCAGCCACCGCGCGATGGTGGAGTTCATGACGCGGCTGCCGGAGCAGCTCGCGCGGCCGGAGGCGATCGTCGTCATCAGTGCACACTGGGAGGAAACAGCGGCCACCGTGCAGGCTGCAGCCGAGCCGCCCATGCTCTATGACTACTTCGGCTTCCCCGAAGAGGCTTACGCCATCACCTACCCCGCGCCCGGCCACCCCGCGCTGGCGGAGCGGATCGCGGGTCTGCTGGCGCAGAACAACGTCCCGGCGCGGCTTGACGCGGGCCGCGGCTTCGATCACGGCCTGTTCATCCCATTGAAGCTGATGTACCCCGCCGCCGATATCCCCTCGCTGCAGCTCTCTCTGGTGCGAGGGCTGGACCCTGCCGCACATCTCGCCCTGGGCAGGGCCCTGTGCGGGTTGTCGAACGAGAACATCCTGGTGATCGGATCCGGCTTCTCATTTCACAACATGAACGTATTCTTCCGGGAGCGTCCGGGCGCGGTCGACGCGGCGAACGACGCGTTCCAGGACTGGCTCATCGAGACCTGCGCGGGCCCGCTGTCCGAGGCCGAGCGCGGGCAGCGCCTGGTGGAGTGGGCTCAGGCGCCATCCGCGCGCTACTGCCACCCGCGCGAGGAGCATCTGCTGCCCCTGCACGTGTGCGTGGGCATGGCGGGCAGGGCCGGCGAAGTGGTGTTCGACGATCGGATCCTGAACAAGCGCGGGGTGGCCTTCGCCTGGCGCTGAACGAGTGAAGATTGAAGATTGGCCCTCCGTGGGGTAACACACCTGGGTTGGCCAGTCCCTTATCTTCAATCTTCAATCTGTAATCTTCAATCCAGCGCGGCGACGATCCGGGCGATCCGTCGCTCGCGGGTCGCGGGCGACTTCGCCTCCTCCACGGCGCGCACGTGTTCCTTGCGATGGGTGTACGACAGCGCGTCGAACGCCTCGGCCGCGCCCGGCCGTGCGGCGAGCGCCGCGGCCAGGTCCGCGGGCACCTCGACGGTGCGCGGCGCGAGGTCCAGCGCAATCGTGACCTTCACCATGTCGCCGGCCTTCACGCCGGCCGCGATCCGGTGCTCCGCGCTCAACGGCAGCATGAACAGATCGCCGTAAGCCGCAACGGTGCTGCGATAAGTATGGCCGTTAAGGCTCACGGTCACCTTGGGACGCTTTCCCGCGCCCAGCTCGGCGACCACCTCGGCCGGCACCCGCAGTCCGGTGGCGTTCGAGTCCTCTGCCTTTTCGACGGGCGTCGTGAATGTTGTGCTCATGACAAGTCCCCCCACGTGTGTGTTCGCGGAGGATGAAAACATCGATGCCGGCAAAAGTCAACCGGCGAGGCGATGTGACCACCGCTCTCCGAACCTATTGACAGCGGAACGAATCGGGCCATAATGAAGCAGGATCGACTCGAATCAACCGAAGGCCGCAGATGCGTATCGAATCCTGCAGGAGTGCGCAACATGACCGACCGAGCAGAGTTCACAACGATCGACGAGTACATCGCCATGTTTCCCGCAGAGACGCAAGGCCTCCTGGCAGTACTACGCGCGACCATCCGGGCCGCTGCACCGAAAGCCCAGGAGAAGATCAGCTACCGCATGCCGACCTTCGCACAGGCAGGCAACCTGGTCCACTTTGCGGCCCACAGGGAGCACATCGGCTTCTATCCCACACCCAGCGCTATCGAGGCGTTCCGTGACGAACTGGCCCCGTTCGAGAGCTCGAAGGGAGCTGTCAGATTCCCGATCGACCGGCCGCTGCCGCTGGATCTTGTCCGCCGGATCGTCGAGTTCCGGGTCGACGAGAACCTGAGGCAGGCGGAGCAGAAAGCGCAAAAGAAGCGCGGGAAGTAATGCGACCTCTCCGGCCTCGTCGGAATCGCCTTCGCGGCGGGGAATGTCACCGGTCTCGATGGCCGCCGATCGGAAGCAGCAAAGGCGCTTACTTCCCCAACACGGCCGGCTCCCCGCGGTCGTGCTGACAGATGCCCTCCGGACGTTCCATGGTACTCACGTGGCACTCGAGCCCTTCTGCGGGACCACACTGATTTCGGCTTCACCAGATCCCCGGCAGCAGCCGGTAACGCACCCGGCTCGCATATTCGCGATAGCCATCCAATTCCCGCTGCAACGTCCGATCCTCAAGGATGGTGCGGATGGCCAACAGCAGCCCGCCCAGCACACCGGGGATCAGCGCCCAGACCGAGCCGAGCACCAACGCCGCCGCGACGGTCATCACGATGCCGCCCACGTAGCCGGGATGGCGCACGAAGCGGTACGGCCCGCCTGTCACCACCGTCTGCCCGCGGTCGGACTGGATGCGCACCACCAGTGCGTGGTAGCGGTTCGCGGCCATGGTCCATAGGTGCAAGGCCCAGCCCAGCGCGTAGACGACGAACGCGGCGACCTGGAGCCAGACCGCCACCTCCGGCCGCCAGCCAAAGCGGAAGTCCAGCGCCGCGACGATGGGGATGACCAGGGGGGTGATCGCGCCGTAAAAGCCGAGCAGTGCCTTGTCCCAGCTCTTCTGGCCCTTGGCGCGCCTGCCGCTGGAGCGCTCGGCCAGCAACGCCGGATCGGTGAGAAACACGGCCGCCACCGAGACCACCAGATACCAAAGTGCGTAGACCCAGGCGTTAAGCCAATTGAGGGTCCCCGCCGCCCAGAACATGATCGCGGCGATAAACGGTACGAACAGCACCGTCCTGATCAGCCAGCCGGTGATCGCCCGACGGGCATCAACATCGCCCGTTGCCTGCTGCGCATTCATGCTTGCCTCCCTGAGACGACCCAACCTGTGTTCCGTCCATCACGGCCGCAGGGGACTCTCCCGGCCCGATGGCGAGCCCCGGCCTCAGCCGGTCGGAGCATACCCTGCCTCCAGGCGCTTGGCCCAGCACTCGCAGGTGTACACTTTCTTGAAGCCGATGGATCGATAGAAAAGCTGATCCGAACCCACGTACGCCACCGTCGCGCCGAGCCCCGCGCACCGGCGGATGCCCTCCAGCACCGCAGCCCGGCCCAACCCCAGGCGGCGGTAGGCCGGGACTGTCGCGACTGGCTCGACGTAGGCGAAGCGCTGGATTGGCTCGTAAAACATGCCGCAGAAGGCGACGTACTCCCCGTCGGGGGCCACGACCGCGATCTTCAGATCGCGCCGTGCCTTCGGGGTGTCGAACATCCGGCGGCGGCTTTCCGTTTCCTCTTCCGACATGGGCGGATCGTCCCCGTGATCGAAGCCGCGCCACAGGACGCGGTGGACTTTGGCCCAGTCGGGTTCCTCGGCCAGGCTGGTCAGGCGGAAGCCGCCGGCCAGCTGGACGGCAGGGAATGGGTCGGGGATGTCGAAGCGGTACAAGGGCCGCGCTTCCTCGACATCGCGCGCGTAGCCGCGCGCCTGCACCAGGGTGGCGAAGCCGGGATCGTTGTCGTTGACGTAGGCATGCAGGACTCGTCGGCCGTCTTCGGGTGAGATGCGGACCAGATGGGCTTCAGCGTAGTCGAGCATCTCATCGCGCAGGTGGCGATAGGCGGGATGGAACTGGAAGAACGCCTCACCCAGGTGCCACTCGTAGTGGGCTACCGCGACGAGCTCGCCGCCGTCTTCCCAAAGGCCGATCTGGGCCAGCGAGAGGTGATCCAGCATGGGATGGTAGTGCATGTACTCCCAGGCCGGCTCCAGCCAGTTGCCGTCCAGATTGCCGGGCCGGTGGTGCGCGATTAGAAATTCGCTGACCCGGCGGTAATCTTCGGGGTGCGAATAATGGCGGACCGTGATCGCTCTGCTGAGCACGGCTTGTCTTGCTGGACGGCTGATCATGCCCTCCCCCTTTCGCTACCTGTAGGGGCAGCTCACCGCCCCATCTACTCCAACTAATCATCGGCGCTCCTCGCCGCGGCCACATTTGCGTTGT
>CAZMIS010000344.1:0-4884 GCA_964566325.1 uncultured Anaerolineales bacterium | reverse complement strand
CCTCTTTCTCATCCCGCTGGTCTCCGCGACGCTCTCGGTGACGCTGCTGCAGGAGCCGATCACCCCGCTGCTCGTTGCCGGCTCCGCGTTGGTGCTCGCGGGGGTGGTCGCCGTTCAGCGGCGGAGCTAACCGTTGGTCCGCTTACTGCCAGCAGAGACACTTCCGGCTATACTGGTCCGGCGATCGACCGAGTGAAGGCTTGACACATGACTGAGATGCAGAAACCCGAAGACATCTGGGCCGCGGCGCTGGACGAAGCGCCCGCGCGCCACGAGGAGCAGCCGCCCGTCTTCCTGCGCGTTGAGGCGTGGCCCTACCCCGATCTGCGCCGTATCTGGGTGCGTGCGGAGATCAGCCCGTTCGCCGCGTACCCGAACCTGGAGCTGACGATCACCGATGAGCGCGGCCAGACGGTCAGCTCGATGTTCATGGTCGAGGTGCGCGAGACGTACCAATCGGTGACCATGCACCTGCGCCGCGAGCCTGAGGCCGGGAAGACGTACAACCTGGCGCTGGAACTGACACGCGACGAGGCGCTCCTCGACGCACGCTCGCTCCCCTTTGTGCTGGCCTTCCGTGACCCGAAAGGAGAGGACAAATGAATCCGACCGACCGCGAGATCCGGCAGATCCTGGAGACCGCGAGGACCATCGCCATCGTTGGCCTGTCTGACAAGCCGGAGCGCGACAGCCACCAGGTTGCCGCCTATCTTCAGGCACACGGCTACCGCGTCATCCCTGTGAACCCCATGGTCTCTGAGATCCTGGGCGAGAAGAGCTATCCCTCGGTCAGCAGCATTCCCGAGCAGATCGACGTGGTGGACGTGTTTCGCAAGCCGGACGCAGTGATGGAGATCGTCGAGGACGCCATTCAGGCAGGCGCAAGCGCGGTCTGGTTGCAGCTCGGCGTGGTCAACCTCGAGGCAGCCGGGCGGGCCGCAGAGGCCGGCCTCCAGGTGGTGATGGATCGCTGCATGAAGATCGAGCACAAGCGTCTGCTTGGCTAAGAGATGGCGCCGGCGGGCCGCCGGCGTCAGCGATTGCATTCGATGTTCTGCGAGGTCAACAGCGCCCGATAGGCCGCCATCGCCGCGTCCCCGGTGAGCAGGCCCTCCGCCGAGGCATCCCAGCCGGCCACGTGCATCTCGACGATCCACCCTTCACCGTAGGGATCGTTCTCCGCAAGCGACGGTTCGGCCATCACCGCGTCGTTCAGCCGCAGCACGCGGCCGGCGACCGGCGCGGGCAGCGGCCCGATGTACTTGAGGCTCTCCACCATGGCCAACCGGCCACCCCTGGCGACCTCGCCGTCCAGCACGCCCGAGCGAGGGGTGATGGCCACGAGGGAATAGCCCAGAAGCTGGTAGGCCACCTCCGTCATGCCCACCTGCACCTCGTTGTCGCCGAGGCGGCGCGCCCACACGTGCTTGTCGACAAGGTAGTACAGATCGTCCGGCAGAAAGAATCCACGAATGACGGCCATCGCCTGCTCCCAAAAACGGGGAGCCGGTCGCCGGCCCCCCGATCGGCTCCACCCTGTGCACCTGCAGCCCCCGTCTCTCGCCTACGGGCGTATCACCACGGGCATCCCGATGTAGGCCGCATCGTACAGCATCTTCGCATTGACATTGTCGAGCATGATGCATCCGAACGTGATCGGGATGCCGACGTTGCCGCTCCAGATCTGCACGCCGGTCTGGGCATCCCACGGCAGACCATGGATGCCGTTCTCGCTGGCGCCGGCCCAGTAGATGCCCAGCCAGAACGGCATCCAGATATTCCATGTGGATCCGTACGCCTTGGCCATCTTGGACTGGATCTTGTAGGTGCCGGGCACCGTCGCCGCACCGCGTCGACCGGTGGAGCAGACCCAGCGCGCGATCACCGTCTCACCGCTGTAGAGCCAGCAGCGCTGCTGCGAGATGCTCGCCACGAATTTCGTCACCTTGCCCGAGATGGCCGTGCCCGTCGATCCGGCAGTCCCGGACTTGCCCGGAATGATCAGCTGCATCCCGATCCGGATCAGGTTCGGGCTGCCCAGGCCGTTGGTTGCCACCAGTGCGTCGACCGACACACCGTAGCGGCGCGCGATGATCGACAGCGTCTCCCCGGCCTGCACGACGTGGATGGCCGGGTTGGCAGCCGCAGGGGCGGGGTTGGGCGTCTGTGCCGGCGCCTGTGCCGGCGCCTGTTCCGGCTCCGCAGCCGTGCCGCTGCTGCCCCCTGCCGGGATGGTCAGCTTCTGCCCCACCCAGATCGTGTTCGGATTGGACAGGCGGTTCGCCTGCTGAATGGCGGCAACGCTGACCCCGTGCGCCTGTGCGATCTTCGCCAGGGTGTCGCCGAGCTTGACCGTGACCGTCGTTGGCTGCGACGCGGCGCTGCTCCCCGTCGATGTTCCCGAGGAACCTGACGTCCCGCCTGCCGGGATGATGAGCCGCTGGCCAGGGAAGATCGTATCGGCGTTGGCCAGGTTGTTGGCACGCACGATCGCACTCGCTGTGACGCCATAGCGCGCCGCGATATCGACAAGCCGGTCGCCGGCTTTGACGACGTACGTGGTGCCATCGCGCGCCGGCGCAGCCTGCGCCACGCCAGGCTGGCCAGCGATGATGATCACCAAGAGCAGGAAGAGCACCAGGACGGTCCTGCCGCTCGGTATCGTTCGTCCGATCATGTCACCCTCTCCGAGCCACGGTCCATTGTTCGGTCGACGGTAGAATACCCGATGTTCCCCACCCTGTCAAGGATTAAATATAGCATTTAGTAGTCGAAACGGCTTGTTTCCGCGCAGAGGAGCCATCTCATTCTAGCAGCACGGGCTCTCACGGAGCGCCTCCGCGGCGGCCCCGCGACGCGACCTTTGGGCGGGTGGTGCGTCATGGCTAGTGAGCCACGCGCGCAGGCTGCTCGTTCGCCGTCGTTTCGGCTGCGCGGGATCGGCACGCCCCAGGAGGAACACGATGACCCGGAATGCGAGAGATGGAAGCCGTTCTGCGCCGCGGGGTGGACGCATCGTACTCGCCGGCGCGCTTGCAGCCCTCCTCCTGGTGACGCTTTCAGGATTCGTGTCCGCGCCCATCGCACCCCACGCGGCCGCGGCGCCGCTCGCCGCACCCCACCTGACGCCCGACGCCTGCGCCCCGGACGCCTACGAGCCGGACGAGGAGCTGGACCAGTCCGTCCCTTTGGCCACTAACGGAGTGCCGCAGTTGCACTCGTTTCACCATGCCGGCGACGTGGATTGGATGCGGTTCGATGGCCTCCGCGATGGTACAAGCTACAACGTGTCGACGTTCGACCTGGGCGCCGGCACGGATACCTACATGATCCTGTACAAGGCAAACGGCGAGCCGGTGAAGTCGCACGATGACATCGATGGCGCGCTGTGCCTGACCGATCCTCAGGGCTGCGCCTCCACCATCACCTGGCGTGCCGAGGGCAACGGCCCATACTACTTGTTCGTTCGTCCCCTCAAGTTCGACCCGGACGTCTGCCCGAGCTACCGCATCCGCGCGATCGGCTACGGTGCTTATCTGCCACACGTGATGTGGCTGCCCACGTGGACCCCGAGCGCGACGCCGACGCCGACGTCCACCTATACGCCGTCGCCGACCCTCACGCCCACGGCCACCTATACGCCCACGGCCACCCTCACGCCCTCGCCTGCGCCGACCCCGACGGCGACGCCGACCCCGACTGCGACGCCGACGCGGACGCCGACGCCCACACCGACCTACGGGCCGTCACCCACGCCGACGCCGACCGCGCCGGATCTCGGTCCCACCTATCCCCAGGCGATCGCGGTGGACGAGGTCCGGCACGTGATCTATGTGGCCAGCAGGGACAACGACCGCGTCTACATGCTGGATGGCGCGACGCTGAGCATGCTGCGCAGCAGGGTCGTTCCGGATCAGCCGTGGGGCATTGCCTTCGACGCCGGCACAGGCAAGGTCTACGTCGGCAGCTGGGCCGCGGGCACGGTCACGGTCCTGAACCGCCTGACCCTGGACACTATCGCGACCATCCCGGTCGGTCCGAATCCTACGTGGGTGGAGTCTGGCGGGAATCGCATACGGCTGATCACGTACGGGGCGAACAGCCTGGTGACGATCGACCCGGCAACCGATACGGTGGTGAACAACCGGCGCCTGACCCGCGCAAACGGCGCCTGGGGCCTGGCCTTCAACGAGGCGCTCGGCCTGACCTACGTCAGCAGCCGCGACTCGAAGACGATCACGGTGGTCGACGCGAGCGGCTTCGAGCGCACCGTGATCCCGGCGGGCCGCAGCCTGGCGTGCGAGCCGTTCGAGATGGACTTCAACCCGGCGCTCAACCGCCTGTACACGGTTTGCGATGTGGAGGGGCTGGCGGCTGACCGGGTCATCGTGCATGCGGCGAACGGCGATCAGCTGACCGCGGTGGCCGAGGCGACGGTGGGCAGCGCGGGTCCCGACACCCCGGGCGGGGAGGACGGCAGAGGCGGCATCGTGGTGAACCGGCTGACCGGAAGCATCTTCGTCAGCAACGCCCACGACAACACCGTCTCGATCATCGATGGGGGCACGAACACCGTCATCAGCACGGTGGCGACCGGCCGCAGCCCGTACGGCCTGGGCGTGGACGCGACGATGAAGCGTGTCTACGCGGCGAACCGCCAGAGCAACACGATCACGCTGCTCGTCGATCCGAGATAACCGGGGGGCAAGGTCGCGATTTCTTGGCCGCAGAGACCGCAGAGCACCGGCAGAGTGGAGGCATGGCAGCCTCTGACCTTCACTCTGTGACCTCTGCGACCTCTGCGGCAACGATCGGCAGCGAGTTGGACTTTCCTGCCATATTAGCCCGGGAGCGAATCCTGCGCTAGAATCGGCGCTATGCCTG
>CAZMIS010000343.1:0-4898 GCA_964566325.1 uncultured Anaerolineales bacterium | reverse complement strand
GCACGCGCTGCGCATCGCCAGGGACGCAGGTGCGCATACGATCGCGATCACCAATCACCCCGCGTCGCCCCTCGCAGGGATCGCCGGGATCAACCTGCACACCTCAGCGCAGGAGGCGTTGGCCCACGGCTATCCCCTCGGCGCGCGCGTCGCGCAGATCGGGCTGATCGATATCCTCTACACGGTCATGGCGCTGAAGCGCCAGGGCGAGGCAGAGGAGAACCAGCGGCGCATCGCCGTGGCGCTCAACAAGCGACACGGCTGAGCAATCCGCCCCATCCGTTCATTGCCGCAGCGCGGAGGACAACGATGATCGGCACCTGGATGGAGACCTTCCTCTCCACCGAAACGTTGGTCATTGAACTGCTGTTGATCGTCTCACTGGTGGCCATCGCGGTCCGGCGGCTGCGTATCCCCTATACCGTCGCGTTGGTCGTCGTCGGCCTGCTCCTAACCACCCAGCAGCCGCTGGATTTGAGCCTCACGCCTGAGGTGATCCTCGCTCTCCTGCTGCCGCCGCTGGTCTTCGAGGCCGCGTTCCACATCAACCTGCGCGACCTGCAGCGCAACCTGCCCGGCATCCTCCTGCTTGCCGTGCCGGGTGTGATTATCACGACCCTGATCGTGGGCGGCCTGGTAAGCTGGCTGACACCGCTGTCCCTGACCATGGCGGTCGTGTTCGGCGCGTTGATCTCCGCGACGGACCCGGTTGCCGTGGTGGCGCTCTTTCGCGCGTTGGGTGCGCCAAAACGGCTGGCAGTGCTGCTGGAAGCGGAGAGCCTCCTGAACGATGGGACGGCCATCGTTGTGTATAGCCTGGCGCTGACAGCCGCGCTGACGGGCACGTTTCACCTCGGTGCGGGCATCGCGGAGTTTCTGCGCGTGGCCACGGGCGGTCTGGCCGTCGGTTTTCTTCTGGGTTGGCTGATCGCGCAGGTCATCTCGCGCATCGATGACTATCTGATCGAGACCACCCTGACCACGGTGCTCGCGTTCGGCTCCTACCTGGTCGCAGAGCGACTCGGCTTCAGCGGCGTGCTGGCCGTGGTGGCGGCTGGGCTGATCAACGGCAACCTGGGACCCCAGGGCATGAGTCCCACCACCCGCATCGTTCTGTTCAACTTCTGGGAGTACGTGGCATTTCTGGCCAACTCGATGGTCTTCCTGCTGATCGGCCTGCAGGTAAACATCCCCACGCTCGTGGCCAACTGGCAGCCGGTGCTGGGCGCAATCGCTGCCGTGCTCGTGGCGCGTGCCGTGGTGACGTATGGGCTGGGGTGGCTCGGCAATCGTTTCTCCGAGCCGATGCCCCGGCGGTGGCTGCACGTGCTGAACTGGGGCGGGCTCCGTGGCGCCATCGCGCTGGCGTTGGCGCTGAGCCTGCCGGCAGCGTTGGGACCGGAACGTGAGATGGTCCGGGTGATGGCCTTCGGTGTCGTGTTGTTCACCCTGGTCGTCCAGGGCATGACCATGAAGCCGCTCCTGCGTTGGCTGAGCATCACCGTGCGGGATCCTGTCCAGTCCGAGTATGAGCTGCGCCATGCCCGGATGTTGGCATTCCGGGCCGCGGCCATCCAACTGGACAACATGCAGCGGGACGGGTTCCTGTCGGAGAATGCGTGGGAGGTGCTTCGGCCCGAGCTGTTGTCGCGCGTCGAGCAGATGGCGCTAGGGGTGCGGGCGCTACAGCAGGCCTACCCGGCGCTGGCGCTCGACGAGATCCAGCGGGCGCGCCGCGAGGTGCTGCGTGCGGAGCGGAGCGCGCTGCGCACGCTGCAGCGCGATGGGGTGATCTCGCTGGAAGTGTTCGAGAAGCTGGTCGCCGAGGTCGACGTTGACCTGGATGCCAAATCGGAAGAAGGGATTACGCCTTCCGCCCAGCCGGTGCAGCGGCCGAAGGTCGATGCAGGGGACGAGAACGAGGAACGGGTTTGACACCCCGGCAGGTGGCGCGTCTCATGCCGGGGTGACGGGCGCCTGAATGGGCGCTTCCCGTCCAAGTCTCGCGGTCGGGTGCTATGCCTGAGGGGGGAAGGACAGGTTGAGGCGTCGTGTACCGCGACCAACCGAACTGGGTCGCGGCACACGACGATACCTGCCGGCGCGGCAGCTTAGTACTTGCCGTACTTCTTCAGCGTGTCGAGCAGCGCGCGCATGTTCTCGGGCTTGCAGTGATCAACCACCGCGCCGGGCGAGAGAACGAATCCGCCGTCGCCTGCGACCTCGTCGATCAGCTTCTTGACGTAATCCGACACATCCTCGGGCGTGCCGGTGGAGAGTGCCGAGGCAGGCACGTTGCCACCGAAGGCCTGCCAGCCGCCCCAGCGCTTCTTAACCTCGTTCATGTCGGTCTTGTCGAAGATCCACAGCGTCGAGCCCGTCGGAATGTCGGGATCGCCGGCGATGACGTCGAGGCGCTGGTTGTAGCCGCCCTCGACGAAGAGGTAGGGCACCGCGCCGCCCTCGACCAGGCCGGTGATCACTGCCTTGAGCTGCGGCCAGTAGAAGGTCTTGAAGTCCTTATCCGACATGAAGCCATCCGCGCCCTTGTGCAGCGGGATGAAGACGAACGGCGCCTTGGCGCCGTTGACCCCGCGCAAGCCGGACTGGACGGCCAGCGGAACGAGCCGTTCCATGGCCGCAAGCACCTTCTTGGGCTGGCGGAATTTGTCCAGCATGACCGCGCGCGTGCCGCGCAGCGTGTCGCCCAGCGTGTCGAACGGCGCCTTGGTTGCGCCGCCGATGAACGCGGGCAGGCCGTGCTTGGCGACGGAGTAGCCGTCGGTCGCACCGACGAAGCCGGCCCACTTGAGCGCCTCGCGGCCCGCCTCCAGCATGGTCTCCCACGCCTTGACTGCGGGCGGCAGGCCGGCGCCGATCATGTAGGGGCCGGTGAAGGGCAACTCGGTCACGTCGGTCATCGGTCCCAGGGTCGACCAGCCGGAGAGGGCATTGAAGACCCGCGGCAGGTAGGAGCGCATGAAGAAGTCGGTCGGATCGTTGATCAGCACGTCGTACTCGTCGGCCTTCATGAACTCGCCTTCGAGCGCCTGGTAGGATGACCTCGCGTCGACCCCGCGGCCCGGCCACTGGTAGAGCTTGTAGTCAAGGATGTCGAACAGAGGCCCCGAGCCGGCCATGCCACAGCTGACCACGGTGTCGGTCTCGAAGTCGTCGTTGTACTTCTTATACGCGTAGCTCATCTTCTCGTAGTCATACATGCCCTCTTCGGTCGTGATGCCGGCATGGAGGAAGGGGTGAATGCCCGAGGTCATCAGGAAGGGCACGCGCACCGGCTTCTTCAGCTGGATGACGTCCTTCCAGATCTGCACGCGTTCCTTGTACTTGGCCTCTGCTTCCGGTGAAGCAAACTGAATGGGCTGCGAGGCCCATGCCTCGAAGATGGCGTCGAACTTCTCTTCACGGGTTGTCATAATCTTCGTCCTCTCAGTTAATACAAGCAGCCCGTCGTTGCGGCTGCCGGGCCTGCCGCAGGCACCCCCACGTAAGCGGGCCTTTGCTGCGCTGAGTTCGGTGGGGGCCCCTGCGGCCGTTCTGCCATTAGTATACGCCGAACTCTCGGGTGGCGTCTACCCAGGCGCGCACGTTCTCGAGCTTGCAGCCCTCCATCTCACCCACGCCGGTGCTCATGATGAAGCCGCCACCCTGGCCGACCCCTTCGCATAGTTGGCGGGTCCAATCGCGCACCTGCTCGGGCGTTCCGGCCTGCAGCAGCGAGTTCTTCATCCCGCCCATGATGCACATGGTGTCGCCGACGACTTCCTTGACCTTGAAGATGTCGGATGCCTGGAAGAAGCCCATCGTCTTGCCGCGCGGGAGCTCGGTCAGGTACTTGAGGCGCTGATCCCACACGCCCTCGTAGAAGACCACCGGTGTGATGCCGGCCTCGACCAGCCTGACCTGCATCTCCTTGAGCGTCGGCCAGTAGAACTTTTCAAACTGCGCCGTCGACATGAAGCCATCCGAGCCGCGGTGAAGCGGGATGAAGCAGTTCTTGAGCCCGGTGACGCGGCAGAAACTGATCGCGAATTCCAGCTGGGGTTCCAGCACCGCGTGCATTGCGGCAAGAAGCTTCTCCGGCCTTCGGAGCATGTCGAGCATGATGCCGCGCATGCCGCGGAGCGTGTCGGACATGAAGTCGAACGGCGCCTCACCCATCGCACCGGCCAGGGGCGGGGGCGGGAAACCGAGCGCCATCAAGCGCGCGGTCGACTCGCCTACGTTGGCCGTATCCTTCTGCGCCTCGCCGATTGCCTTGCCGAGCGCCTGCACTGCGGCTTGGATCGGCGGAATGGCGAGCGTCGGGAGATTCGGCAGAAAGTAGTGACCGAAGGAGAAGAGGCTGAGCGGCGGCAGATATTGCAGTCCCTCAAGCTCCTTGAACGCTCGGGGCAGATAGCGGCGGATTGCCCAGTCGGACGGGTCGCGCAGGAACTCGTCGTAGTCCTCGCCCTTCATGAACTCGTGTTCGACGAACTGGAAGGAGCCGCTGTCGGGCAGCCCATAGCCGGGCCACTTGGTCATGCGGTCGCCAAGGACGAGAGACGGCCGAGGGCTGTTGAACAGGCCCATCACCGAATCGGGCTCGAACTCGAGCGCGAACTTCTCCAACAGCTCCTGGGCCCTGGCGAAGTTGTCCTGTTGCTCGCGGTGTGTGATCCCGCCGTATTCTGCCAGCAGGTAGCCCGCAGGCATGTTGATGGGAATGCGGTCGGGCTGCTTCAGTTCGATGGCATCCTGCAGGCGCTTGCTGCGTTCGGCCAGTAGTTGTTCGGCGCTCTTGCCGGCATCAAGTGGGTTGTTGGTCATGTCACTGCTCTCCCCTAGATCCAGCTCTTGGCGAGGGAGACGGCGGCCATGGCGTCGGGGCCGAAGGC
>CAZMIS010000342.1:0-4898 GCA_964566325.1 uncultured Anaerolineales bacterium | reverse complement strand
GATCCTTCACCAGCAGATTGGCGCGCACGTTCGCAAAGAAGGGCAGCCCAACCTCCACCGGCCACTTGTCCGCGAACTCCTCCAGCCAGTCGTTGTAGATCACGAACAGGTCATCGATGAAGATGGCCTGTTCCAGCGGCCAGCGCGCGCGGACCGCCTTGATCTCCGCGATCACATCGTCGACGCTGCGCTGCTGCCCGCGTTTCTCCCGCTTGTACAGCTGGTAATAGGCGTGGTTGAAGCAATAGGTGCACGCATAGGGGCAGCCGCGCGAGGTGATGAAGTGCTTGATCTTGCTCTCGCCCAGGTGCGGGATCTTGTCATAGATCAGCGCACGGTCGGGGTGCGGCAGCTCGGACAGCTCGTGGATCAGCGGGCGGACGGGGTTCTTGATGACCTCACCCTCCACATTGAACCACCAATTCGGGATGTCGGTCCGATACGTCCCATTGCGCACCGCGAGCGCGTTGGCCAGGTCCAGCAGGGCGCCTTCGCCCTCGCCGACGCAGAGCCCATCGACGCCGGGCTCTGAGATCATCTCGGGGAAGAACGTCGGGTGTGGGCCGCCGAACACGGAGACGACCGGTTTCCTGCCCGAGCGCTCGCGCAGGGGCGTCACTGCATCACGAATGCGCAGGTTCAGGTCGAAATACGCGCGCTGCGAACCGGTCATCACACTGTAGGCCACCAGGTCGGGTTGATAGTCGGCCGCATAGGCGACCGAATCCTCGATCGCGGCGACGGTGAGAGCCACATCATGGCCGGCCTGCTTGAGCACGGCCGACATGGACATGATGCCCTGGGGCTCGTAGCTGATCTCCTGTTCGACGAAAAGAACCCGCAAACCGATCCTCCACAACGAATTGAAGATTGAAGATTACAGATTGAAGATGGCGGACTTGTTCTCGTACACTCTATCCCCGATCTGCAGCGTCGGATTTTCAATCTTCAATTTTCAATCTTCAATCCGCGATCAACCCTTGATGACCGCAAGTGGCTCCAGCCGTGCGACCACGGTCGCGATGCCGGCAGACTCGACGACCGCCACGACGCGGTCGATGTTCTTGTAGGCCGCAGGGGCCTCTTCCGCCAGGCCGGCCAGGCTGCCGGCCCGCACGATGATGCCGTCGTGCTCCAGCTCACCGCTCAGCTGATCGCCGCGCACCCGGCGCTTCGCCTCCGAGCGACTGAGCGTGCGCCCTGCTCCGTGGCAGCACGAGCCGAATGTCCGGCGCATTGCCTCGGCCGTGCCCACCAACACGTACGAAGCAGTGCCCATGCTGCCGGGCACCAGCACTGGCTGGCCGGCAGCCCGGTAGTCCTCGGGCACGTCCGCATGGCCGGGACCGAAGGCGCGCGTGGCGCCCTTGCGGTGCACGCAGACGCGCTGCGGCCTGCCGCCGACATCGTGCGTCTCGATCTTGGCCATGTTGTGGGCCACATCGTAGACCAGGTACAGGTCGTGCTGCCTGACCCTGCCGCCCAGCACCTCTTCGAATGCCTCGCGCACCAGGTGGGTCAGCACCTGGCGATTGGCCCAGGCGTAATTCGCCGCGGCGTTCATCGCAGACAGGTAATCCTGGCCCTCCGGCGAGTCGAGCGGGGCACACACCAGCTGGCGGTCGGGCAGCTCATAGCCATAGCGCTTGCTCGCGCGCTGGAACGACTCGATGTAATCGGTGGCCACCTGGTGGCCGAGCCCCCGGCTGCCGCAATGGATCTGCACCACGGCCTGCCCCTTGCGCAACCCGAACGCGTCGGCGGCCCCGGCATCGAAGATGTCGGTGACCACATCGATCTCGGCGAAATGATTGCCGGAGCCGAGCGTGCCGACCTGGCCCAGGCCGCGCTCCTTGGCGGCCTTGCTCACCTTCGCGGGGTCCGCGGCGGCCATGCGGCCGCTCTCTTCGGTGTGCGCCACATCTGCGGGGCGTGCGAATCCTTCGCGGGCGGCCCACTGGCTGCCATCGCGCAGGATCTCCTCCAGCTCGCTCTTGTTCGTGTGCAGGTGCCCCTTGACGCCGACGCCGCTGGGCAGATGGCGGTACAGGGCATCCGCCAGCTCGCGGAGATGAGGGCGAATCTCCTCGGCATCCACATGGCTCGCCAGCAGGCGCACACCGCAATTGATGTCATAGCCGACGCCGCCGGGCGACACCACGCCTTGCGGCAGGAGCGTCGCGGCCACGCCGCCGATCGGAAAGCCGTATCCCTGGTGGATGTCGGGCATGGCCATGGCCTGGCCGACCACGCCTGGCAGCGTCGCCGTGTTCACGAGCTGCTCCAGCGACCGGTCGGCGAGCGCGGCCTGCAGGAATCCTTCGTCCGCATAGAAGTGCGCGGGAACGCGCATGTCGGGACGAAAATCCTGGGGTATCTCGTACAGGTGCTCACCCAGCTTGCGCAAGGCGGCACGAGTCACTGCCTTCATGAATGCCGGCTCCGGGGCGACAACAAGGGCGCCCTGGCGGGCGCCCCGGTGAGCCCAAGATCAGTGGCAGCCGCTGCAGCCGCCCGAACCACACCCCTCGCCCGCAACGAACTTCGGGTTTTCGATGTGGAAGCCGCCGCCCTCTTCGCTGTCGAAGTAGTCGATCGTGCTGCCTTCCATGTAGAGCAGGCTCTGCGGATCGATGGTGACGCGCATGCCGTGCTGTGTCAGGACCGTGTCGATCTCACGAGGGCTGGGGTCGAAGGTCATGCCATACTGCAGGCCACTGCACCCGCCGCCGCTCACAAACACACGCAGGGCATGGGTCTCGTAGATCCCCTTGTCCTTCATGATCTCCGCCAACTTCTCAGCTGCCGCTGCGGTGACCGTGATCACCGCAGTCTCCTCCATAGTTTCTACCGACATGAAAGCGTCTCCTTGTTCATTAATGCCGTTTACCCGCCGATCTGACTCATTTCGCGGGACGTGGCGATGACGTTCTCTTCCAGACGATGGCCCCACGGCTTATGGTAGGCCGCGTCGGCCATCAGCCGCCTGAGCGCCTCGAAATCCGCGCCTGCGCGCAACGGGGTCAACAGGTCGGCCTCATCATCCCGCAGCAGGCAGAGCCGGAGCTTGCCATCTGCGGTCAGGCGAAGGCGATTGCAGCCGGCGCAAAATGGCTCGCTCACGCTGCTGATGAAGCCCAGCCGCCCCTTTGCGCCGGGCAGCCGGTACGCCCGGGCGGGATCGTGCCCGTTATGCCCGGGTTGGATCTCCAGCGGGCCGAGTGCCGCCTCGATCGTCGCCATTGTCTCGGCCGACGGCACCACCTGGTCGTGCTGGAAATCTGCCACCGTGCCCAACGGCATCAACTCGATGAATCGGATCTCCCAGTCGTTGTCCAGCGACAGGCGGGCGAGGTCCACCACTTCGTCGTCGTTGAAGCCGCGCGTCACGACGCAATTCAGCTTCACCGGGCGCAGGCCCGCGCGTTCTGCCGCCGCGATGCCGCGCCAGACGTCCGCCACCTCACCCCGCCGCGTGATGCGCCGGAACTTGCCGTCGTCCAGCGAATCGATGCTGATGTTGACCTGGGCCAGGCCTGCCTGGGCCAGCGGTTCGGCCAGCTGAGGCAGCTTGACGCCGTTGGTCGTCATCACAACGCGCTCGATGCCCGGGATGGCCTTGATCTCACGGACCAGTTCCACCACGCCCCGCCTGACGGTCGGCTCACCGCCTGTCAGGCGAATCTTGTCCACCCCCAGGCTGGCCGCAACACGCACGAGGGTCAGTATCTCATCGTCCTGCATCAACTGTGAGGCGGGGCGAAACTGCATGTCTTCCGGCATGCAATAGACACAGCGAAGGTTACAGGCGTCCGTCAAGGACACCCGCAGGTAGTGCAGTCGCCGCCCGTTGCTGTCGATGATGACCCGGCCCAACGCGTTGGAGTTGCCCACCTGGTTCATGGCGCCTGCGCCAATGCGTCAGCATCCGCAAGCGCCGGATGTCCCAACGTCACCACGTACGAACAGCGAGCCGGCCCGTTCGTGCTGTTCAGCGGCAGTCGCACAGCCCCCGGCAGCATGCGCTCGATCAGGGCATGGTCCATCTGGCACAGCTCAGGATGCTGTTCCGCCACGCCACGGTACGGGCAGTTGCTCGTATGGATCACGTAGCGCCCATTCTCTGCTTCCCAGGTGGCGCCGAAACCCTTATCGGTCAGAAAACCCACCACGTCAGACAGGCGCTCCTCCAACGGCTGATCCGGATCGCCGGCCGGTGCGCTCCGCAGCATGTGATCGGCCACGCGCGCCAGGATGTTGCGCACCGCCTCTTCAGGCATGATAGCCTTGAGCTCGCTCAACACGCTGCTGGCCAGCTGCGCATTGCGCTGCGGAAACAGGGCGGCCGCGCTCGCCGTCAGACCATACACCAGGCTGGGCCGTCCGACCCCATCGCGCCGCCGCACGCCGACCATTTGCACGAGGTTCTCGTCGATCAGGATATCGATGTGATGGCGCACCGACACCTGGGCCATCCCAAGCTCATGGGCCAGCTCAGCAATCGTGGCGGAGCCATTCTCCTTCATAATCTCGGTGATGCGACGGCGAACCGATTGCACTGTATCCCCTCTGACAAGAACGCTCACCAGGCGCGCAGGCCGCCTCCGGGTGAGCCAGATGGCGCATCATAGCACAGAGGAGGCAGGCCTGTCAATTACTATGAACAAATTGATACTATTTGCCGCTGAGGGCCTTATCCCGTCACCATCCGCTCGATCTCTTCCTCGACGACCGTCGGTTCGAGCTTCAGGAAGAGGGGCTTGGGCTCGCGCAGAGCCTGGCCCGCCGGCAGATCGCTGACGGCCCAGCGGCGACGCGTCCCCTCCCCATCGTAGCGAATGGCCAGGTGCGAACGCCCGGATTCGGGCAGCGTGGCGACGCGCAGCTCGCCGAAGAGG
>CAZMIS010000341.1:0-4909 GCA_964566325.1 uncultured Anaerolineales bacterium | reverse complement strand
CGTGCGTCTGTTAGCGTCGGATCCGTAGCTTCCAGAAGGGCCGCGGGCTCGCTCCAACGGCGGGGCTCCGCCGGCGGCAAACGCGCTGGTCGGTAACTCCGTGGCAGTGGTCCCGGGGTCGAGGAGAAGAACGCGAAGATGGGCCGGCGCCGCAGCGCTTCCTCGCTGCCGGCGGCCGCGGTTGCCATCCGCCACATGGCGTCCAGGTTGGCCGGGCGGTGCGCCCACGCGATGAGAGGCTTGCCCGTGTTGGCCAGCAGTTCCGCAAACTCGTACACCGAAGCCTGGTCCGCGGCCACGTCGCTGATCAGCCCCAAACCCTGGACGTAGTCGATGTTCGGCAGCGCGTCTGCGACACGCGCGACCATGGCCGGATCCCCTCGGCGCGCCGGCCGGCGCTCCCCCGTCTCAGGATCGATGAAGTAGGTGCTGGTGAGGCCGGGCCCGAAGTTGACGCGATCCGCGGCCACGTGCATGGGCTGGCTGCCCGTACGGCCCCACACGGTGAACCGGGGCGGGGTGGCTGCGATCGCATCGCGCACGAGGTGGGCCGGGATGCGCACCCGCGCGCCCTCCACCGAAGCGCCCGCCTGAGCCAACAGGTCACGGGCCTCGACGTTGCCGACGTCCACCCCGATGCGCTCCAGGCACTCGAACGTGGCCAGCGTCAGTTCGCGGCACTGCTCGTCGCTCAACACCCGCAGCCGCGGTGTGCCCCGGTCGGCGTAGTTCGCGGTGATCACGTGCTACACCCTGGCCGCTGCATCTGCGATGCGCTCGACCGCCTCGCGCAGGTTTTCCATCGAGTCCGCAAAGCAGAGGCGGAGATAACCCTCGCCGTACTTGCCGAACGCGGTGCCCGGCAAGGTGGCCACGCCAGCCTCATTCAGCAGAAAGTCGGCCCACCAGGCCGAACTCCTGCCCGTGGACGAAATGTTGGGGAACACGTAGAACGCGCCCTGCGGCGAGCGACAGCGCCAGCCAGGCACCGTGTTCAGCCCTGCGACCAGCACATCACGGCGGCGCTGGTACTCCGCTACCACCGCATCGACCTGGTCCTGAGGGCCGTGCAAAGCCTCGATGCCGGCCACCTGGGTGAAGCTCGCGGTGCAGCCGATCGAATGGGTCAGCAGCAGCTCGACCCGCTCGGCCAACGCCTCGGGCATGATGCCGAAGCCAAGGCGCCACCCCGTCATCGCATAGGTCTTGGAGAACCCGTCGCAGATGACCGTGCGCTCGGCCATGCCGGGCAGGGTCGCGATGGAGGGCGCCACAGCACCGTCGAACGCCAGCCGCATGTAGATCTCGTCAGACAGAACCCAGATGTCCCGCTCGCGCGCGGCGGCCGCGATGTGTTCGAGCGCGGCGAGAGACATCACGCCGCCGGTCGGGTTGCTGGGCGAGTTCAGGATGATCAGCCGGGTGCGATCCGTCACCAGCCGGTCGAACGCATCGAGGTCGAACGAGAAGTCGTTCTCCTCCAGCAGGGGCACGGGGACGGCCTTGCCGCCCGCCACGCCGACCATGGCCGCGTAGGTGGGAAAGCCGGGATCGGGATAGATCACCTCGTCGCCCGGGCCGACCAGCGCCAGGGTGGGGAAGAAGAGGGCCGGCTTCGCACCGGGCCCAACCACCACCTGATTGGGGCTGAATTGCATGCCCCGGCGCAGGCCCGCGTCCTCCGCGATCGCTTCCCGCAGGGCCAGCATGCCCGCGGGCACGGTGTAGCGGGTGAAGCCGTCCTCGATGGCCTTGATGCCCGCGCGGCGGACGTTGTCGAAGGTCGGCGCGTCCGGCTGCCCGACCTCCAGGTGGATGATGCGGCGGCCCGCGGCCTCAAGAGCCTGGGCGCGGGCGAGCATGTGATAGGCGCCCTCGGCTGCCAGGTGTGTGACGCGTTCGGCGAAGGTCATATGCGCTCCGATGTCAGTTGGTGTGGCCGCCGTCTAGACGTGGCCGTAGTAGTCACGGTGGACGACGACGGAATATGCGTAGTCGAGCAGCGTGCCCCACGAAAAGACCGGGATGTCGATCTCACGCTGCAGGCTACGCGCGAACGGCGAGAACCCGGTACATTCTAGCACAAGCGCTGCCATGCCCGCATGCTGCTGTACGAAGGCTGTCGCCACACCGAGGAACTCCCGCTCGGCCTTGGCATAGTCCGCGGCGGGCGGATCGGTCCGCAGGCCGCCGGTCCACAGGTGGTCGAATTCCTCGCATTGCAGACCCGACATGGCGTCGCCGACAACGTAGTTCGAGCCTGGCCGCACGCCTGCTGCGGCCAAGTGGCGCGGGGTCAGGTAGGAGGCGTTCGCCACCAGGATGCCGACCGTGCGGTCCTCGCCTACCAGTTGTTGAGCCAAGGGGACCTGGAGCAGGCTGGACATGAAGACGGGCACGCGGACGGCCGCCGCGACCTCACGCTGAAAGTAGGCAAAGTAACCGCATTCGCCTGCGATGGCCCGGCAGCCCATCCGCTCCAGCCGCCTGGCGGACGCCAGCAGCGGCGCGAGGCACGGCGATTTGTCCTCGTCGACGACCAGGCGCCGGATGTCCACGCCCTCCGCGACGTCGTACTGGATGGGGAACGGATAGCCGCTTGCGTTGCGCACATCGCCCGGGAAGCCGGGGTACACATCGTCCAGGAGGATGATGCCCAACCCCATCCCGTAGCACCGCCGGTCGGGCCGGGCGCGGATCGTGCGGATGTCAGGATCGCGCATGGCCCACTTCTCCGCATCGCCCGGCGGCGCCAGTTGCACGACCGCGCATCACGCCCCTGCCAGCGCCTGGTCGAGGTCCGCGATCAGGTCGCCAACGTCCTCGAGACCCACAGACATGCGGATCAGCCCATCGTCGATGCCCGCGTGATCGCGCTCTTCCTGTGTCATGTGCTCGTGCGTGATGGTGCGCGGGTGCATGACGATGGTGCGGCTCGTGCCGAACGTCACGGCGTGGATGATCAGCTTCAGGCTGTCCATAACCGTGCGCACCGCGGGGATGCCCCCCTTGACGACGAAGGACAGCATGCCGCCGCCGGCCTTCATCTGCCGCATGGCCAGCGCATGCTGCGGATGATCGGGGAGTCCGGGGTAGTTCACATGGCTGACCTTGGGGTGAGCGGCCAGGTACTCGGCCAGTGCCAGCGCGTTCGAGCTGTGCCGCTCCATGCGCAGGGACAGCGTCTCCAGGTATTGCACGGTCAGCCACGAATCGAACGGCTGCATGGTGCACCCGGTGAACTCCGTGGTATTCCAGCGGATGTCCTCGGTCAGGCTCTCGGGCCCGACGATCGCGCCGCCCAGCACGGTCGCATTGCCCGCCAGAAACTTAGTGACGGAGAGCAGGACGATGTCCGCACCCAGGTCCATCGGCCGCTGCAGTGCAGCCGTGGCCGTGGTGTTGTCCACGAGCAGAGGCACGCTGCGGCTGTGCGCCGCCTCCGCGACCGCCGCGATGTCGGTGACGTGGAGGGTCGGGTTGCTGGGCGTCTCGATCCACACCAGCTTGGTGCGCGCGTCGATCGCCGCATCCCACGCCTTCGGGTCGTGCAGGTCCCGCACGAAGCGGAACGACACGCCGCACCGTTCCGGCATGATCGTGGCCGCCTGCTTGTACCCCTCGCCGAACATCATCAGGGAGGTGACGATGTTGTCGCCGGGCCGCGCAATGGTGAAGAGCAAGCTGAACAGCGCCTGGGAGCCCGAGCCCGCCGTCACGCACGCCTCGCCGCCTTCCAGCACGGCCAACCGTTCCTCCAGCACGGAGGTAGTCGGGGTCTTCGTGCGGCCGTAGACGGGGTACGGGATCTTGTCGAACCGCTCGTACGGATAGGTCATCGACGGCACGATGGGCAGTGTGAAGGTGTTGAAGCGGCCCATGTTGACGATGGGGCGGAACCCCGCGTGCAGCGACTGGGTGGCAAAGCCCCACTCATCATCGGGTCGCGCGGGCCGGTGGCAGTCAGGGTCGTAGGCCCAGGGCTGGCGCATGAAGAACAGCTCATCCTGTTGCATCAGTGTATCCTCGATCATAGCTTAGGTAAGATGATGTAGTTGCTCGGGTGAAAGATGGCACACGATCCGGTGCCCCCTGCCCATGTCCTGCACGGGCGGCGCCACCAGGTCGCACACGCCCGCAATGACGAACGGGCAGCGGGTATGGAAGTGGCAGCCCGCGGGCGGGTTGACTGCGCTCGGCACCGCTCCGCTGAGGCGGATCGGCTTGACCGTCAGCGTCGGATCGGGCCGCGGCACCGCGGCCAGGAGCGCAGCCGTGTACGGGTGGTTCGGCGGGGCATAGATCGCGTCGCACGGGCCTACCTCGACGACCCGGCCCAGGTACATCACGGCCACGTCGTCGGAGAAGAAGCGCACTGCGCTCAGGTCGTGCGAGATCAGGATCATGGCGGTCTCGTGCTGCTGCTGGATCTCGACCAGGAGCGTCAGCACTGCGGCCTGCACCGACACATCGAGTGCGGACACGGGCTCATCGCAGACCACCATGGCGGGATTGGTGGCGATGGCGCGCGCGATGCCCACGCGCTGCTTCTCGCCGCCTGAGAGCTGCCGCGGCAGGCGGTTGTAGTAATCCTCGCTCAGCTTGACCGATCGCAACAGGCGGACCACCTCGCCGTACACCTCGCCCTGGGGCACGATCTTGAAACGCCTCAGCGATACGGCGATCTGCTCGCCGATGGGGTGCGACGGATTCAGCGTGCCGTTCGGGTCCTGAAATACCATCTGCAGCTGGCGGATGGTGTCCAGGCTGCGCTTCTGAATCGGCCTCGACACGTCGATGCCCATGAATTCGACCCTGCCGGCGGCCAGAGGCTCCAGACCGACGATCGCGCGGGCCAGGGTGCTCTTGCCGCAGCCCGACTCGCCCACGATGCCCAGCGTGCGCCCGC
>CAZMIS010000340.1:0-4910 GCA_964566325.1 uncultured Anaerolineales bacterium | reverse complement strand
CATTTCAGACGCTGCGCGAGCGTGGCCTGCCGGTCCGGCGGCCCGATCGGACCGTGGGCACGCTCGATCACAGCATTCCCACGCACGATCCCGCCATCCCGCTCGCAGATGCGCAGGCCGCACGGCAACTTGCGCAGATGGAGACCAACTGCCGCGAGTTCGGCATCCCCCTCTACACGCCTGCCACCGGCAAACAGGGCATCGTGCACGTGATCGGCCCGGAGCAGGGCTGGACCCAGCCGGGCATGACCATCGTGTGCGGCGACAGCCACACCGCGACGCACGGCGCGTTCGGCGCGCTGGCGTTCGGCATCGGCACGAGCGAGGTGGGCCACGTCCTGGCCACCCAGTGCCTGCTGCAGAACAAGCCCAGGAGCTACGAGGTGCGCGTCGACGGCCGGCTGCGGCCCGGCGTCTCGGCCAAGGACATCATCCTCGCCCTGATCAGCCGCATCGGGGTGGGCGGCGGCACGGGCCACGTCTTCGAGTACGGCGGCGAAGCCATTCGGGCGCTCTCCATGGAAGAGCGCATGACGGTGTGCAACATGAGCATCGAGGGCGGCGCGCGCGCCGGCCTGGTCGCGCCCGACGACGTCACGTTCGAATACCTTGCGGGCCGACCGCACGCGCCGCAGGGCGCGGCGTGGGATGAAGCGGTGGCGCGCTGGCGCATCCTGCCGGCCGACGACGGCGCCGACGACGACGGCGCGACGTACGATCAGCGCATCGCGCTGGACGCGAGCGCGCTGGAGCCAATGGTCACCTACGGCACCAACCCGGGCATGGCTGCGCCGATCTCGGGACACGTCCCCGACCCTGCGGCCGCGTCCGATGGTGCGCAGAAGCGCGGCCTCGAAAAGGCGCTGGCCTACATGGGCCTGCGCCCGGGCCAGCCCCTGGCCGGACATCCGATCGACGTGGTTTTCATCGGCAGCTGCACCAACGGCCGCCTGACGGACCTGCGCCAGGCCGCCGGCCTGCTCGCAGGACGTAAGGTCGCCCCGGGGGTGCGCGTGCTCATCGTCCCCGGCTCGCAGCAGATCAAGGCGCAGGCCGAGGCCGAACGTCTCGACGTGATCTTCAAGGAGGCCGGCTGCGAATGGCGGGAACCGGGATGCAGCATGTGCATCGCGATGAACGGCGACCAGCTCATGCCCGGACAGGCATCGGTCAGCACGAGCAACCGCAACTTCGAGGGCCGGCAGGGACCCGGCGGCCGGACCTTCCTGGCCAGCCCCCTGACCGCCGCGGCCAGTGCCGTGATGGGCGCACTCACCGACCCCAGGACGATGGTGTAGCATGGAACCGATCAGGACATTCACCAGCCAGGTCGTCCCGCTGCCTGCGGAGAACGTGGACACGGACCAGATCATCCCCGCGCGCTTCCTGAAGACGACGGAGCGGGCCGGGTTGGGCGACGGCCTCTTCTGCGACTGGCGCTACGACGCGGACGGACGGCCGAGGCCCGACTTCGTCCTCAACCGGCCGGGGATGCACGGCCGCGCGGTGCTGCTGGCCGGCGATAACTTCGGGTGCGGCAGCTCGCGCGAGCATGCGCCATGGGCCCTGGCCGACTACGGCTTCAAAGCCATCATCAGCACTTCGTTCGCCGACATCTTTCGCAACAACGCGCTCAAGAACGGCCTGCTCCCGATCATCGTGGAGAGGGCCGTGCACCGGCGGCTCTTCGACCTGCTGGCCGCGGACGCGGGCGCGGCTGTGACGATCGACCTCGCTGCCAGGGCGCTGCACCTGCCCGACGGCACGACGGTCACCTTCCCCATCGATCCGTTTGCGGCCACCTGCCTGCTGGGGGGCGTGGACGAGCTGGGCTACCTGCTCGCACACGGGGAGGCCATCTCTGCCTATGAGGCCGGCCACAGGAGCTGAGTTCCATGCATCGCTCCGTTTCAATCTACGACACCACGCTGCGCGACGGCGCGCAGGGCGAGGGCATCTCCTTCTCGCTGGAGGACAAGCTCAAGGTCGCGCAGCGGCTGGACGACATCGGCGTGCCCTACATCGAGGGCGGCTGGCCCGGGTCCAACGCGAAGGACCTCGAGTTCTTCCGGCGCATCGCGGACGTCCCGCTGAAAGGAGCGCAGATCGCCGCGTTCGGCGCCACGCGCCGCGCGGGCGCCACGTGCGAGTCAGACGGCCAGGTGGCGCTGCTCCTCGATGCGCAGACGCCCATCGTGACGCTGGTGGGCAAGAGCTGGGATCTTCACGTGCACCACGTGCTGGAGACGACGCTCGAAGAGAACCTGGCCATGATCGCGGACACCGTGCGCTACCTCGTTGGCCGCGGCCGCCGCGTCTTCTACGATGCCGAGCACTTCTTCGACGGCTACAAGGCAAACCGCGGGTACGCGCTGGCGTGCGTGGCCGCGGCCCAGGAGGCCGGCGCCGAGGTCGTCGTGCTGTGCGACACCAACGGCGGCACGATGCCGTGGGAGATCGAGGCGTGCGTCGCGGCCACGCGCACGCACCTGGCAAGCCAGGGCCGTGCCGTGCCGGCTGAGTTGGGCATCCACACGCACGACGACAGCGGCCTCGCGGTCGCGAATGCGCTGGCGGCCGTACGCGCGGGCTGCACGCAGGTCCAGGGGACCGTCAACGGCATCGGCGAGCGCGTGGGCAACTGCGACCTCTGTACGGTGATCCCCAACCTGCAGCTCAAGCTGGGGGTCCGCTGCCTGGAAGACGAACAGCTCCGCCGGCTGACCGAGCTGTCGCGTTTCGCGGCCGAGACGGCCAACGTCGCAGCCGATCCCCGGCAGCCCTACGTCGGCGCCAGCGCGTTCGCACACAAGGGCGGCATCCACGTCGCGGCCGTGATGAAGGTGGCGGACAGCTACCAGCACATCGACCCTGGCCTGGTGGGCAACGAGCGCCGCGTCCTGGTGAGCGAGCTCTCAGGCCGGGGCAACCTGGTCTACAAGGCGCAGGAGTACGGCGTGGGCGCCAGCCAGGACGAGGTCAGGCAGGTGCTGGGCCAGGTGAAGGAGCTGGAGAGCCGCGGCTTCTACTTCGAAGGCGCGGAGGCGTCGGTGGCCCTGATGCTGCACCGCCTCAAGCCCGGCTACCGGCGGCCCTTCGAGCTCATCGACTTCATGGTCGTGGTCGAGCACCGCCAGGGCCGGGGCCTATTCGCAGAGGCCAATGTCAAGGTTCGGGTGGGCGACGAGATCATGCACACGGCCGCGGAGGGCAACGGCCCGGTCAATGCGCTGGACAAGGCGCTGCGCAAGGCGCTCACGCCGCACTATCCGCGGCTGGCCGAGGTGCACCTGGCCGACTACAAGGTGCGCATCCTGGACAGCGAGTCTGCGACGGGCGCGACGACCCGCGTCATCATCGACACGCGCAACGGCCACAGCGCGTGGAGCACGGTGGGCTGCTCGCCCAACATCATCGAGTCCTCGTGGCAGGCGCTGGTCGACAGCATGGAGTACGCGCTGCTGCCCCAGTAACGGGTGTGCCAGCGGTGCTGGCACACGGTTGCAGGTTGCAGGTTACAGGTTATCTGCGACGTTGAGTGGAGATAGGAGACACATGCAAGCACACATCACCGTCCTCGGCGGGGACGGCATCGGGCCCGATGTCGCGGCCGAAGGCGTCAAGGTCCTGCGCGTCGTCGCCGAGAAGTACGGCCACGAGTTTCACTTCACCGAGTGCCTCATGGGGGGCATCGCCATCGACCGGACGGGCAAGGCCCTGCCCGACGAGACGCTGGCGCAATGCCAGGCCGGCGATGCGGTGCTGCTCGGCGCGGTCGGCGGGCCAAAGTGGAGCGACCCCCGCGCGGCCGTGCGGCCCGAGCAGGGGCTGCTGGCCCTCCGCGCGGGGCTGGGGCTCTTCGCGAACCTCCGGCCGGTCAAGGTCTACCCCGCGCTCGCCGGCGCATCCACGCTACGGCCGGAGGTCGTCGAGGGTGTCGACATGGTCATCGTGCGCGAGCTGACCGGCGGCGCGTACTTCGGCCAGCCGCAGGGCGTCTGGGGTGAGGCGCCCCACCGCCATGCGGTCGACAGCATGACCTACACGGAAGGCGAGATCGCGCGGCTGATGCGCGTCGCGTTCGACCTCGCGCGGACGCGGCGCAGGAAGGTCGCCTCTGCCGACAAGGCCAACGTCCTCGCGTCCTCGCGCCTCTGGCGCACGGTCGCGCACGAGGTGCACGCGGAGTATCCCGATGTGGAGATGGAAGACGTTCTGGTGGATGCCTGCGCCATGTACCTGGTGCGCACGCCCGCGCACTACGACGTCATCGCCACGGAGAACACGTTTGGCGACATCCTGTCGGACGAGGCGGCCATGCTGGCCGGCAGCATGGGCATGCTGCCCTCCGCGTCGCTGGCTGAGTCGACCGTGGGGACCGGCCGCCGCCTCGGCCTCTACGAGCCGATCCACGGCAGCGCGCCCGACATCGCGGGCAAGGGCATCGCCAATCCGCTGGCCACCATCCTGAGCTGCGCGATGCTCCTCCGCTGGTCGCTGGGGCTGAGCGCTGAGGCGGACGCGGTGGAGCGCGCGGTCGAGGCAGTCCTGGCCGAAGGGTATCGCTGCCGCGACATCATGACCCCCGGCGGCAAGTGCCTCTCCACCGCGGAGATGGGCGCTGCGGTCGGCGAAGCAATCAGGTAAATCGTGCGAATCAAGGTCATCAGGCAATTCAGGCAAATCAAGGTCGGAGAATGATATGCGATCTGACATGATCAAGAAGGGTTTCGAGCGCGCGCCGCACCGCTCGCTGTTGCGCGCCACCGGCGTCATCCGCGAGGAAGCCGACTTCGGCAAGCCGTTCATCGCCATCGCCAACTCGTACACGGACATCGTTCCCGGGCACGTGCACCTGGGCGCGTTCGGCGAAGTGGTGCGCCAGGCGGTCTGGGACGCGGGCGGCGTGC
>CAZMIS010000339.1:0-4912 GCA_964566325.1 uncultured Anaerolineales bacterium | reverse complement strand
GCGTGCATCCCGGACAGTAATGGGTCTGGGTATCGGAGAGCGCATCAGGGCGCTTGTAGACCACCTGCCCCCGCTCCATGATTTCGATGGGGCTAAGTTCATGCTCGTTTATCATCATCGACCTCCTACCAGTACCTCGACTCGACCCCGGTCTCCAGCGGCCGGTGGCTGAAGGCCACCGACTGCAGCGCCTCCAGGATCTCGTCGGGCAGTGGAATGACGCCCCCCGTGCGGCCATAGAACTCGACCGGCATGCGGTCGTGCACGGCCAGGCGCACGTCCTCGAGCATCTGGCCCGCGCTCATCTCGACCACCAGCAGGGCCTGCTTGCCTGCTGCGGCCTTTGCCAGCGCCTCGTAAGGGAATGGCCACAGGCTGATGGGACGGAACAGGCCGACCTTCAGTCCGCGTGGGCGCGCTTCCCTGATCACGGTCTTGCAGGTGCGTGCGACGGTGCCATAGGCGACCAACAGGAACTCGGCATCATCCGCCTGGTATTCCTCCCAGCGCTGTTCAGCGTCCCGGATGGCCTGCAGTTTCGCCTGCAGCTTCCGGTTCAGCGCTTCCAGCTCCGGTTCCTTGAGGAACAGGGACGTGATGAAACGCTTCTCCCGGCCGGCCTTGCCCCGCACCGCGAAGGAGCCGCGTTCTTCCTCCGTCAGCAGTGGCCGCATGGGGGGCATCTCGGCCGGCTCCATCATCTGGCCCAGCGAGCCGTCGGCTGCCAGGATCACGATGGTGCGATACTTCTCGGCCAGGGGGAACGCCTCGTACATCATGTCGACGGCCTCCTGGATCGTGGCCGGCGCCAGGACGATCGGATGGAAGTCGCCGTGGCCCGCGGAGCGGGTCATCTGGAAATAGTCGGACTGGCTTGGCTGAATGTTGCCCAACCCCGGGCCGCCGCGCATGATGTCCACCAGGACCGCGGGCACCTCAGAGGCAGCGATGTAGGAGAGCCCCTCCTGCATCAGGCTGATGCCGGGGCTGGAGGACGAGGACATGGCGCGCGCACCGCCACTGGCAGCGCCGTAGACCATGTTGATCGAGGCAACTTCACTCTCCGCTTGCAGGAAAGTGCGTCCCAGTTCCGGCATGCGCGCAGACATGTACTCGAGCAACTCTGTCTGCGGCGTGATGGGGTAGCCAAAATACGCTTCGACACCGGCACGAATCGCGGCCTCCGCGATGGCCTGATTGCCTTCCCAAAGCTCCTTTGCCATGGAAAAAGCCTCCGTCTTTACGCTGCGACGCGTCTTGAATCGTACCGATAGATGGTGAGCACTACATCGGGGCACATCAGTGCGCAGAGGGCGCAACCGGTGCACTTCCCTTCTGGGTCCACCAACATCACTGGCCGGTAACCGCGGGCATTGAATGCCTCACGGCTCATGTGGAGTATGTCCTGGGGACACACTCTGGTACACAATTCGCAGCCTTTACAGCGGTCAGTTTCGATTGCCACTGTTCCACGAACCATCGCCTATCACCTCCTTGGGATAGTATCCAGGGCGCGGCAGTTTCCTCCGGCTGCCGCACGGCAGCCGAAGTGGAAATCCCCGATGCTCATTCAGTTTCGCTCGGTGTGGTCGCGATTCGCCGAAACGGCGCTGACAGTGCGCGACCCACCACTTCAACAGCATCCTGTGCAATCATAGACGCAACCTGACCGTAGTTCAAACTCGGGCCCTTGACGTCCAGATTCAGCTCGCGCTTGTCACATACGGTGCTCATGTTGGCGCGTTCGATCTCCGGCCGCAGGCGAGCCATCTCCCGCTCGAACTCTTCGTGCGTCGTCGTCACCATCAGCCGATCGATCTCCGCAATCAGGCTGACCGCCCAGGAGATGCGTTGATCCGTCGCGGCGGCCTGCTCTTGCGGGATCAGGCCGTAGTCTGCCTTGATGCGGTTGAGTCGCCGGCCGGCCGCGTAGGTCGCATCCACCAGTTGGTGGCGATCCATCCACTTTGTCTCGTAGTTCAGGACGTATTTCCAGCTGGGCGCCACCAACAGGCGGCGATGTTCCTCGAGCGTGCGCGCGAACAGCCGGTAACCGTGTACGTCCGGTTCTTCGTAGCCACGACTGCCCGGGTCGAGGAACGGCGCCAGCGGCGAGATGAACGGCGCCAGCCGGCCATCGGTGCCGAAGCGCTTGACCAGGTCTTCGCAATAGTCCACCGTCTCCAGCACGGAGGCCGCGGTCTGCTGCGGCAGGCCCGACATGAAGAAGACGTCGAGTCGATTGGCGCCGACGTCGAGTGCATCCTGGAGGGTGCGTTCCATCGGTTCATTCGAGTAGTTCTTGCCGAACGCCTTTCGCACCACAGGGTCGTGGCTCTCCAGCGAGACTTCCAGGGTGAAGTTCGGCATGGCCTTGGCCATGTCGGACAGAAACTCGCGCGATGCGGGCGAGAAGATCTCGGTGATGATCGGGCCCTCGAAGCCGCGCATGGCATCGAAGAAGCGCTGCGCGTAATCCCGGCCGGCCTGGCGCAGGTCGCCCAGGATGAACACGGGCCCGCGACTCATGCGCGAGATGCGCCGCACGTCGGCCGCCAGCATCAGGGGATCCCGGAAAGCCGGCCGTTCCCGGCCGTGCATCTTCTTGAAGGCAGCGCTCGAACCACCGCAGATCACGCAGCTCTGGGTGCAGCCGCGACACGAGAGTGCGGCCATGATGGGATAATCCAACCAGTCCTTGAACGGGACGTAGTTGCTCATATCCAGGTCACGCACGGCTGCGCGCACCACATAGCGGTAATCGAGCATCACGTTGTCCAGCGTCTCGGGACGATAGGTGTGCGGATTGATCTGCACATCGCCCGAGCGATCCTTCCACGTGAGGTTCGGCACATCCTTCAGCGCCGGCGCCTTCGACTGGCCGGACAGGTGCGCCATCAACTGCCGGATGGGCTCCTCCGCCGAGTCACCTCGCACCACGAAGTCGACGAACGGATAACGAATCAGCTCCTCGTGGAAGTAAGTCGACGAGAAGCCGCCGAAGATGACGGGCGTATTGGGATGGTGCTTCTTCACCATCTCGGCCACAGCCAACGCACCGTGCGCGTGCGGCAGCCAATGCAGGTCAATGCCGAACGCCACGGGGTTCAGCTTCCTGACCAGCGCCTCGGGGTCGAAATTGGCGTCATTCAGCATGCGGACGGCGAGGTTGACGATGCGCACCCGCAGGCCGTGGCGCTCGAGGTACTCGGCCATGGTGGTGAAGCCGATGGGGTACATCTCAAAAACAGGCGTGGACGGCACCAGGTCGCTGACCGGGCCGTACAGGATCGAATGTTTTCGGAAGTCGTAAACGCTTGGAGCGTGAAGAAAGACTAAATCCGCGCGACTAAACATGTCCTCGTTGTATCCTAGATATGAAACAGGCACCTGCGTGGTGTCGCAGGTGCTGCTCTCAGGAGGCTATCATCACGGCAACGCTCAGGCTGGCACTGCCTCGCTGGTAAGGATCTCGATCAGAAAATCGAGCAGGTCTGTCTCGGTGATGATGCCCATCAGTTGTCCGTCCACCTCCACGGGCAGACCGCCGATCTTGTGGGTGCGCATCATGCGTGCGGCTTCCGCGATCGTTGCGTCGGGCTGGATGGTAATCGGATCAGGCGTCATGCAGGAACCCACTTCGATGTGGTCCAGGATGAAATTATCATACCATTGCTCGCGCACGACAAACGGCGAATTCGCAGCGCGTCGCAGGTCTCGATCGGTGATGATGCCAACGAGCTTGCCTCGTTCCACGACCGGTATCCGCCGGTAACCGCCCTCACGCATGAGATTGATCGCCGTGCGGATCGCATTGCGCGGCGTCACCGTGACCGGACTGGGTGTCATTATGTCTGCTACCAGGTGCTTGGAAGGCATCACCCTTCTCCCTTGGCCGCCGGTGACCCAGCAAGCCAGTTATTGTCTCCCAGAAGCCTCGGCCAGAGGCCTCTCTCTGGTATGCAGATATTTTAGCACCGGGGGTAGCGTCACGCTATGATGCTGGTCATGTCAAGGGGCGCTTGCCGTGGTGACGGGTCCGGGCGATGCTGAGCCGGTCAGCCGAAGTCGTCACCACGGTGCGGCAGGCCGTTCCTAGAGATAGTAGGTCATCCGCTGCAGGCCGACGACGGGGTCGATGTACTGGACGCGGACGTTGTTGGGCACCGTCAGGGTGATGGGAGCGTAGTTGAGGATCGCCCGAATACCGGCATCCACCATGATGCGCGCCACCGCCTGCGCCTCTTGCGCAGGCGTCGCGATGATCCCCACCGTGACGTTGTTGGCCTTGATGGCGCCCGCCAATTCGGAGACGGGCTGCACGATCACGTCGTCGATCCCCATCGGCTTGCCGATCTTCTCCGGATCGTTGTCGAAGATCGCGGTGATGACGAAGCCCTTTCCGCGGAAGCCGCCGTAGTCTGCGATGGCCTTGCCCAGGTTGCCCGCACCGACCAGCACCACGTCCCACAACTTGTTGACCTTCAGGATCGTGCGCAGCTGATCGTACAGGAAACCGATGTCGTATCCCGTACCCTGCTTGCCAAACTCACCGAAGTGCGACAAGTCCTTACGGATCTGCGCGGACGAAATGCCGAGGCGATCTCCCAACTCCTGCGAGGAGGTGATCTGCCGCCCTTCGGCAATCAAAAACCCCAGTGCACGCAAGTACACGGGCAGCCGACCGATCACGATATCCGGAATTACCTTCTTAGCCATCTATCTCTCCTTGCACGCAGGCAGGACATGTCTTGTTGTGAATTCGCTTCTCTTGTATCGCAGTCACTTTATACTAGCACACGTGCAGTTTTTGTGCAACTCTTGACAAGAACGAGCCGTGAGCTGTGAGCCGTCACACTGTCAATGTTCAGTAAATCGGTCAGGTTAACCGTTCAGTGAAAATGTCAGGGTG
>CAZMIS010000338.1:0-4928 GCA_964566325.1 uncultured Anaerolineales bacterium | reverse complement strand
CTGCCGGGTTCAGGTAGTCGAGCTGCGCGGTGTCGTTCCACGGCATGGTGGTGCCGTCGTTGCCATGGTAGATGTAGCGCGTGCTGCCCGACCACCTGTCCACGCGTTTGAAGACGACCGCTGCATCGCTCCGGCTGTAATAATGGTCCTCCAGGAAGATGCCCACCCGGCCATCATTCGACAGGTCGGGACCATCGAACGCGTACGATGGAAACGGGCTGTAATCGAGGCCCAGGAACCAGTCGGGGTGCTCCATCACCCACTTGGAGTCGATGCCCATGTGGTTCGGGACCATGTCGCTCGCGAGGCGGATGCCACGGTTCCACGCGCGACCGGCCAGGTTTCGGTACGCCTCGTCGCCGCCCAGGTCCCACGCGATCTGATAATCGTAGAGCGAGTAGGCTGACGCGACCGCCTCCGGATTGCCCATGATCTGCTTGATCCGCTGGGATGCCTGGCTGCGCTCCCAAAGGCCGATCAGCCACAGCCCGGAGAATCCCCAGCGCGCCAGGTTGTCCAGCTCCTCGTCCGGGATCTGATCCAGCCGCGTGATGGCGCGCTGATACTTCTTGGAGAGCTGGTCCAGCCAGACATATGTGCTCTTGGCGATCATCACCACCCGGGGCATCCACTCGCGGTCCGGGCTGTAACGCGCGGATTCGCCCTCCAATCCGAAGCCCGCGCCTGGCCCCTGGAAGGCCAGGACCTCGATCGGCCCGGGGCCGAAGAAGGTGGCCTTCTCCTCCTCCTTCAGCAGATCGATGCTGCCGAGAAGTCGTTCGAGGAGATCGCCCAGGAGTACACCCCAGCGCTCGCGGATGTAGCGCAGCTGGCCCGACAACGACAGCGGTTCGGCGATGGCGGGGCTGCGCAGCATGTCGACCAGGTTCTGAAGGTCCGGACCAAAAGGCGGCTGCGCGTCGAAATACTGGTGCAGTTGATGGATGAGCTTGAGATAGGCCGTCTGCTGCGCCAGGCCCTCATCGTCGAACAGCTCCGCGAACGGTTCTGTTGCCGGGTTCATGTTCGCCAGCCACAGCACAAGGAGCTCTTCGAGCACCAGTTGCCGGTTCGGGACGCCTGCCGTCTCGCCGGCCACGTAGGCCGCAGAATCGGTCCCGTCGCTGTAGACGGCCGACGGCGGGAACTCGTCCACGAAGCGAGTCAGCGCGCGGTCCACAACGTCCACGCCTAACCTGCCGTCCAGCCACTCCATCGCCTGCTCGAGTGCGCGGGGATTCTCCGTCTTCCGATAGAGGCCGATCGCCAGGTGCATGATCTCATCGATCAGCCCCATGGCGTTGATCTGACCGGCCTTGACGGCCTGATCCGGAAACGCCTCCAGATCGCGCCCCTGGTTCATCTTCTGTGCGAACAGCCGGGCAGCCTGCGCATCGACGAAGATGACGTTGCCGCTGATCGAGAACAGGGAGGCATCGAATTGATAGCGATCCCTGGCCCTGCGCGAGATGTGGAATTCCATCGTCGGGGTGTGCTTGTCGGTCATGCGCTTGTGCCTCTCCCTCTCAAGATTCCATCGACAGCGACTTACAGGAAGTAGTCGAAGTCCTGTTCCGTGCTGACACGCCGGCGGATGACGAAGATGTGCGCCGGCGCCGTGCGCGGATCAAGCTCGACGAAATTGCGCGGGCCGTGCCAGAGGTAGCGTGCATCGGTCAGCAGGTCGTGCACCTGGAAGGGCTGCTGCGGGTCGATGCCCAGATCCTCGAGCGGCAGATTGATGATGCCGGACTGCTTGTAGTGCGGGTCCAGGTTGACGACAACCAGCACCTCGTTGGCTCCGTCGGTGCTTGCCTTGGTGTAGGCGATGATCTGTTCGTTCTCGACCTCGTGGAAGCGCAGGTTGTGGTTGGCCCTGAACGCGGGGTTCTTGTGGCGAATCTGATTCACCCGCCCTATCAGCCGGCTCAGGCTGTCCGGCCGGTCGAGGTCCCAGCTCCGGATCTCGTACTTCTCGGAGTTGAGATACTCCTCCTTGCCGGGCGCCAGCGGCGCATTGTCGAACAGCTCGAAAGCCGGGCCGTAGATCCCGTACGATGGGCCCAGGGTGGCAGCCAGGATCAGGCGCACCATGTGGGCGGGCCGCCCGCCATATTGGAGATACTCGGTGAGGATGTCGGGCGTGTTGGGCCACAGGTTCGCGCCGAAATACTCCTTGACCTCGGTCTGCGTGATCTCCGTGAAGTACTGGGTGAGCTCCCACTTCGTGTTGCGCCAGGGGAAGTAGTTGTACGACTGGGTGTACCCGAGCTTGGCCAGCCGGTAGAGCACGGTCGGCCGGGTGAACGCCTCAGCCAGGAAGATCGCCTCGGGGCAGTCCCGCTTGATCTCGGTGATCAGCCACTCCCAGAAGGGGAAAGGCTTCGTGTGCGGATTGTCGACGCGGAAGATGCGTACGCCCTGGTCGATCCAGTACTGGATGACGCTCTTGAGCTCAAGCCACAGCGCCTCCCAGTTCTCCGTCTCGAAGTCGAACGGATAGATGTCCTGGTACTTCTTCGGGGGATTCTCCGCGTACTGGATCGTGCCGTCCGGCCGCCGGCGGAACCACTCGGGATGCTCCGCCACGTAAGGGTGTTCGGGCGCGCATTGGAACGCGATGTCGAGCGCAAGTTCCATGCCGAAGTCGGCCACGCGCCGGACCAGGTGGCGGAAGTCATCGAGCGTTCCGAGCTCGGGGTGGATCGCCTTGTGGCCGCCCTCTGGCCCGCCCGCCGGCCCGCCCGCCGGCCCGCCGATCGCCCAAGGGCTGCCCGGGTCATTCGGCCCCGCCACGGTCGTGTTGTTCGGTCCCTTGCGGAAGCTGAGCCCGATCGGGTGGATCGGCGGGAGGTAGAGCACATCGAATCCCATGCCAGCGATGTAGGGGAGCCGCTCCTCGAGGTCCCTGAAGGTGCCGTGACGGCCGGCCACGGGAGAGCACGAGCGCGGGAAAAGCTCGTACCAGGCGCCGAACCGCGCGCGCTCGCGATCGACCACAACTGCCAGTTTCCTATCGTAGGTCGTGGCAAAGCTGCGCTCCGCGTGCAGCGCCATCAACCGGGCAAGCTCCTCCGAGAGCGCCTGCGTGCTTGCCTCAGGGCCGCCCGCGGCGAGCGCCCGCGCGAAGTTGGCCAGCTCTGCGCCATCCGCAGGCGTGGCCCGCCGTGCGGCCGCATCCACCAGTTCCGCGCCGATCAGCAGATCGACCGTGACGTCTTGCCCCGCATTCACCCGCTTCGCAAAGTCGCGCGCCCAGGTCTTGAAGTGGTCGACCCAGGCCTGCACCGTGTAGGCGTAGCGGCCCGTCTCTTCGACGGTGAAGGCCGCCCGCCAGCGGTCGTTGCCCAGCGCGGCCATCGGCGCCTCTGACCACGCAGTGTCGTTCGCCTTTCGATAGAGCACGATGCACGAGAGGGCGTCATGGCCGTCGGCAGCGATGTTGGCCTCCACCACGACCTCGTCTCCCACTACGCGCTTAATTGCGAACCGACCGCCATCGATCTCGGGCGCGACGCCCTCGATGATCACCCGACTTCGGCCTCCTGCTGGCAGCATGATACTCCTCCTACGCGGTAGACGAACGATGCGACAGATGCGGGCAAAGTGAAACGGGCTCGGGACTCACGAAACGATGCATGAAGGCGACTTCCGTCCCTATCCATAGTATACGTGCTGTCACGTACAAAATCATAATTGCCGCCGGCAATTTGAGCGGCGGTTCAACGGCCGCCAGGGCCGTCCGGACCGATTGCACTTCCGCCTCCAATATGTGTCATCCTGCACTTTGTGATATGATATCCACCCAGCTAAGCAATGATGCCCCATCGGCATGAGGAGCGAAGAGACACCCATGAATCTTGAAGAACTCACGGCATTGTATGACTTCACCGGCAAGACGTTCGTCGTCACCGGCGGGAGCGGCGTCCTGGGAGGCGAAATGGTTTGCGCCCTCGTCGGCCTGAACGCGAATGCAATCATTGTCGACAGGAACCTGGACGCGGTGGACGCGATCAAGGAGCGGCTCTCGGCATGTGCGTGCCGCTGCCTGGCCGTGAAGGGCGACGTGTTGAGCCGCGAAAGTCTGACCGCAGCAGCCGATCTCATCACGGAGCAGTTCGGTCCCATCCACGGCCTGGTCAACGCGGCCGGCGGCAACCGGCCCACGGCAACCACATCGGCCGGGCTGAGCTTCTTCGACCTGCCCGAGGACGCGCTGCGCTTCGTGCTCGACCTCAACCTGCTCGGGACCATCCTGCCGAGCCAGGTGTTCGGGCGCAAGATGGCAGAGCAGGGCGAAGGCGTCATCCTGAACTACTCCTCGATGAACGCCTATCGTCCCCTGACCAACGTGCCGGCCTATTCAGCCGCCAAGGCCGCCATCTCGAATTTCACCGCCTGGCTCGCGGTCCACATGGCGCAGAACTACTCGGGCCGCATCCGGGTCAATGCGCTCGCGCCCGGCTTCTTCCTCGGCGAGCAGAATCGCTTCCTGCTGACCGACGAGGCGTCAGGCGAGCTGACGGCGCGCGGCCGCAGGATCATCGATCACACGCCGATGGGACGCTTCGGCGAGCCGTCCGATCTGCTGGGCACCGCGCTGTGGCTCCTGTCCCCTGCATCCGCGTTCGTCACCGGCATCACCGTGCCGGTCGATGGCGGCTTCTCGGCATTCAGCGGCGTGTGATGCGACGCACGGCCGCCACTTTGGTTCGCAGACAGAGAAAAGACGTAAGCAAGGAGGGTCCAAGTTGCAAGCAGATATTGCTCTGATAGGTCTGGCCGTGATGGGCCAGAACCTGGTCATGAACATGGCCGATCACGGGTTCACGGTGGCCGTGTACAACCGCACGACGTCCGTGGTGGACGAATTCGTCAACGGCCCGGCCAAGGGCAGGACGCTGACACAACTGACGGCGGAGAGGGCC
>CAZMIS010000337.1:0-4960 GCA_964566325.1 uncultured Anaerolineales bacterium | reverse complement strand
CTGGCGTTGGGACGGTTCGTGGCCCTGGGAATGGCAGACCGCAGTGCGCCCCGAGGAGGTGTTCTATGGCCTCGATATGGTTTCTGCGACCGATGGCTGGGCCGTGGGCGAGGGCGGCATCGCCTACCGCTGGAACGGCGCCGCCTGGAATCCCCAGCCGACCTCCATCACCGCCGACCTGCGCAGCGTGGACATGATCTCCGCCACCGCGGGCTGGGCGGCCGGCGAGGCGGGCACGCTGGCGCGATGGGACGGCGCCCAATGGCAGACCTACACGGGCCTGACCCTGAGCCAGGATCTGGCTGCCGTGGCAATGGACCCGACCGGCAGCGGTTGGGCGGTCGGCGAGGGGGGCGTGATCCTGCGCTGGGACGGCAGCACCTGGCAGAAGGTCGCCGGTCCGACCTACGCCAAGCTGGAATCCGTGGCATTGACCCCGGGCTCTGGCGGCCTGGATGGCTGGGCGGTGGGCGAAGCCCGCGACCTGCTGCATTGGAACGGCAGCAGCTGGCAACCCACGAAGGGACCCACCACCTTCTACTACGCGGTCTCTATGGTCAACAGCCTCGATGGTTGGCTGGCCGGACCGGGGGGCCGCATGTACCGTTGGAACGGTGCGGCGTGGGTGGAGACCCCACGCGTCGAGTCAGCGAAGGCGCTGGGCATGATCGCGGACGACGATGGGTGGGCCGTGGGCTGGGGCAAGATCCAGCATTGGGACGGCGCGGCGTGGACCCAGGTCGCCTCGCCGACCACGCGCACGTTGTATGGGATGGACGTGCTGGCGGCCAACGACATCTGGGCGGCCGGCGATGGGGGGACCATCATCCACACCACCGGGCAGGGCTGGGCGCTCGTTCCCTCGCCCGTGAACGACTGGCTGACCGACGTCGGCATGGCTGCGCCAGGCGAAGGCTACATCGTCGGCAACGCCGGCACGATGCTGCAATGGGATGGTGCGGCCTGGCGCAAGATGGCCGTCCCGTCCGGGGTGGGCCTGCTGCGCGGGGTGGATGTGGTGCGCGCGGGCGGCGCAACGACCGGCTGGGCGGTGGGCGATGCGGGCAGGGTGTTGCGCCTGGCCGGGGGCGCGTGGTCAGCCGCGCCCAGCCCCACCGGCAACGATCTGTGGGACATCGCGCTCGTCTCGCCCGATGAAGCCTGGGCCGTGGGCGAACACGGCGTGATCCTGCATTGGGGGCGCCTGTCGCAGTGGCCGGAGCAGGTCTACCTTCCGCTGTTGCTCAGGTAAGGGTCCGCGTCACATCAGCTGCACAGGCGGCGCAGCTCCAGCCGGGAGGTGCGCCGCCTCATTTTGTGCGCTATGCCGCGGCGGGCGGATGTGATAGAATCGACCGAGGTCCGATCGCAGGTCGGCTCGGCCGCATGCTATCACTCTGCCGGAGAAACCATGGTCCACCGCCTTCGCCAGCTGCCTCCGTTGCTGTGCCTCATCGTGATCGCGCTGTCCATCCCCCACATGGCCGCTGCACAGGAGATACCCACGAAATGGTATGCCCTCGGCGCACCCCACGGATCCATCACGCAATTGGCCGCGAGCCAGGACGGGCAGACGGTCTACGCGGTCAGCTCCGTCACGGTGAACCGCCAGGACGATCTGACCCAGGTGCGCGATGCAGGGACGCCGCGGGGTGCAGATGCGCTCTACCGCAGCACAGATCGGGGCGCGACCTGGAGCGCAGCCACCAACGACCTGCCGCCGGGGACCATTACGGAGCTATACGCCGACGCCGGCGACGGATCGGTCTGGATCGGCCTGAACGAGCGCTCGACCGAGATGCAGCCGCGTTCGGGGCCGTGGCGCAGCGTCGACCAGGGGCGCAACTGGCGCCGTGTGCCCCTGGATCGGGAGAACCTGCTGATCCGCTCCATCGTGCGCGACGCAGGGGGTGACCTGCTGCTGGCCGCTCAGGGTGCGGTCGACGGATGGGCGAGTTACGTCTATCGCAGCACAGACGACGGCGCAACCTGGACGAGCAACGAGTTGCCGAAGACCGCCGGTTTTCCGGGCGACGGGCCGGCGCAGCTCATTGCCCATCCCGGCGATGCGCAGCGGCTCTTTGTGGTCATGGCGAGCGGTGATGTGCTGGTGTCCGGTGACGGGGGCGCAACGTGGGACTGCAACGAAGATGCCCTCATCTGCCAGGCGTCCCGGCGCCAGAGCCAGTTGGTCGTCGAACCCGACCGCGCCAACGCACTCGTCCTGCTGGGCGGCACGGGGTCAGCGTGGTCCGTCCTGCGCAGCGCAGATGGCGGCAAGACCTGGTCCGACATGCGCGCCTCCGGCCTGCCCGGCGTGCAGCCCGGCGTGGGGGCTGCGGCTGCGCTGGGCGACGGCGTGCTGCTGTTGGCGAGCCCGGCCGGGGTCTACCGCAGCGTGAACGCGGGCGCCACCTGGCAGCCGCTGGAGGGTGCGTTGAGCGCCGGCAAGGTGCATCGGTTCGCCGTTATGCCGCGCGGCGGCGCCGGCTCCGCCACCGTGCTGGCCGCAACGGGCTATGGCATCGTCGCCTCTGGCGACGCAGGTTCCTTGTGGCGCTCTTACGGAACCGGGCTGCCCGCCAATGCTTCCCTGAACGGTCTGCTCACGCATCCCCAGCAGCCGGCGCAAATTATCGCGCCGTTCCGGCACGACCAGCCCGGACCGGCCGTCGTGATCAGCCGGGACGGCGGCCAGGCCTGGCTGGCCAGTGACGGCGGCGTCCCGACCGGCGGCGCAACCGCGTGGGCCATCGATCCGGCCAACCCCTTGGGCTTCGCCCTGGCGGGCTGGGAGCATGTCTCGGTCACGACCGACGGCGGCGCCACCTGGAGCACCGAGTCGCTGCCGTTCGGCCAGCGCACCGCGATCGCCTACGCGCCGGCCGCGCCCGAGCGCATCTACGTGGACGGTGCACCCGCGCTGCGCAGCATCGACGGCGGCGAGATCTGGACGACCATGAACGTGGCGCCGGCCGCGGGCGATGCACCGAGGGAGGTGCGCGGGATCGCAGTCCATCCGGAGGATGCACGCCGCGTGTGGGCCGGGACCGGCGACGGCGTGTTACAGAGCCTCGATGGCGGCGTGTCGTGGCAAAAGTTCGGCCTGGACGGCCAACAAGTCGTCTGGCTTGCGACGGGCGGCAGCCCCGACAGCACGGTGGCGCCACTGGCGCTCTTCGCAGGCGTCCGGAGCAACGGCATCATGCGCTGGAACAGCATCACGCAGACGTGGCAGCCGGCCAGCGCGGGCCTGCCGTCGGGCAGCACGGTGCTGGCGTTCCTCCCCGACAGCCGGTCACCCGGCCTCCTCTGGGCGACGTGCAACGGCGGCGGCGTCTACCGCTCCACCGATCATGGCGAGAGCTGGCAGAACGCGGGCGTCGGCGCGGGCGACAACCTGGGCGTGGCGCTGGCAATCAACTACACCGTTCCGGGCGGCATCTACATGGCGACCGCCACCGCGGGAATCTGGTCGCTGGGCACGACGCGGCCCGAGCCGGTGGCCACGCAGACGCCGGCGCGCGCACCCACCAGCACGCCCAACGAACAGGCCCCGCGGCAGGGCGTGGATGCGCGCATCGAGGTGGTCTGGCCGCACGGATTCGCGCCCATCGAGGAGGCCCGGCTCGCTAACGCCGGCATCCGGCTCTTCATGCCCGGCAGCCTGCAGCCGCCTGCATGCGGCTGGCGCCCCCAGGTGATCCTGCGCCGCGCGCTGAACACGGAGCCGGCTCAGCCGGTGGGAGAGGCCACCCAACGCACGGTCGACGGCCAAACGTTCCCCTACTGGGAAGCGAACGACATCGACATCTCGGCCGCGCGGGACGGGACCCAGAAGATCTACTTCATGGTGACGGTCGGCGGGGTGGAAACGGCCACCAGCATCTGGGCGCACAGCACAGACGCGCGCACCTTCTTCCCGGAGCAGCAGGTGCCCAGCGGCATCGCCACGGGCACGGTCGGTGCGGTCGACGCGCGCATTCAGATCGTGTGGCCGCACGATGGCCAGGGTCAGGAACGCTCTGTCGCCGAGGCCGACCTGGCCAATGTCGTCGTCACGCTCTTCAAGCATGCGACGCGGCTGACCGTGCCGCGCGATTGGCGGCCGCAGCGCGTCACGTTGATGGGGGCCTGGAATCAGGAGGTGGGCCGGCCGCTCGCCAGCAACCCGGCCGTGGTCGTGAGGCAAGCGGGCGCGATCACCTATCCGGTATGGGAGTTCAACGACGTGCCGGTCGACCGGGCGCGCGATCCGGCCAACAAGCTCTACCTGTGGGTAGAAGTCGAAGGGATCGAGAGCTATCCCACCGTCTGGGCACACGGCGCGGACGGCCGCACCTTCTTCCCCGCCGCAGATGAGCCCATTCAGGGGTGTCTGCCCTGATGTCGCTTCAGACCCTGTTCGGCGTGTTGGGCGGCCTCGCGCTGGTGGTCATGGCGGCTCTGCTGACGCTCTGGTGGCGCCAGCAGACCTTCCGGTGGCCCGCGATTCTGGCCGTGAGCCTCCTCATGGCGCCCCTCCTGACGTGGTGGTCCGGCGAGCTCTTCGCGGTCGCGCCCTACCGCGCAGGATGCGATGGCCTGTGCCCCGGACGACTCGGTGCGCCTGTCGCAACGCACCTGATCGATGGCAGCGGTGCGGAACTCCTGCTCCCCGGCTTCTTGCTCGACGTGCTGATCTACCTTGTGATTGCCCTCGCGTGGGCTGCGGTCATCCGGGCCGTGATGCATCAGCTCGCCACGCTGCCGCGCAATGCGCTCCTCATCCAGATTCTGCTGGGCGGACTGTTGATCGGCGGGCCCGTCGCGCTCGCCCCCTGGTACCTGCCTCCGCCCGAGGCGACCGTGCGCGGCGACCCGCAGCGCATCGCGATCAACGCGCGGCGGGAGGTCTACCTGTACGACCAGGACGCAGCTTCACCGGTGCTGCGCGTGGGCCTGGTCGACGTGCGTCCCC
>CAZMIS010000336.1:0-4988 GCA_964566325.1 uncultured Anaerolineales bacterium | reverse complement strand
CGCGTACGGCATCTATGACATGCTGCTCCGCTTCGAGGACGAGGGCACGAACGTCGAACCGGGCCTCGCGGAGCGCTGGGAGATCTCCGATGATGGCTTGGAATACACCTTGTACCTGCGCCAGGGCGTCAAGTTCCACGACGGGACCGACTTCAACGCGGACGCGGTGAAGTTCAACATCGACCGGCAGATCGACGTGGATCATCCCTTCCACAACACGGGCCAGTTTGCGTACGCTGAGTTCACGTGGGGCATGGTGGACCGCGTCGAGGTCGTGGACCCATACACGGTCAAGTTCGTGCTGAAGGACAAATTCGCGCCCTTCCTCAACCATCTTGCGATGCATCCCGCCGCCATGGCCAGCCCTGCGGCCGTTGAGAAATACGGGATGGACTTCTCCATCAACCCGGTCGGCACCGGGCCCTTCAAGTTCGTGCGCTGGACACCGGGCGTTGAGGTCGTGTTGGAAAAGAACCCGGACTACTGGCGCGGCGCGCCGCTGCTGGACCAGATCATCTACCGCCCGATCATCGAGGACCAGTCACGCCTGACCGAGCTCGAGTCCGGTGGGGTGAACTTCATGGTCAACGTGCCGCCCGACGACCTGGCGCGCATCAAGGGCGAGAGCCAGTACACCGTGGCCGAGCAGCCCGGCATGCACACGTGGTGGGTTGCCTTCAATCACACGAAGGAGCCCTTCAACAACAAGCTGGTGCGCCAGGCCATGAACTACGCGATCAACAAGCAGGCGATCGTCGACAACATCCTGAAGGGCACCGGCAAACTCGCCGTGAACCCGTTACCGCCCGTCGTCTGGAGCTACACGGATGACATCCAGACCTACGAATACAACCCGGAGAAGGCGAAGGAACTGCTGGCCGAGGCCGGCTATCCGGACGGATTCACCTGTGACTTCTGGCTCCCCGAATCCGGCTCCGGCATGCAGCAGCCGGTCGTGATGGGCACCGCGATGCAGGCCGATCTCAAGGCCGTGGGCATCGACTGCACCATCCAGACCTTCGAGTGGGGCACCTACCTGGAGAAGGTCATCGTGCCGCCCGACCAGGCCGAGTTCGACCTGATGGAGATGTCGTGGATCGGCGACAACGGCGATCCCGACAACTTCCTGTACATCCTGCTGAGCGGCGAGCAGTTCCCGCCCAACGGCTACAACATGGGGTTCTACAAGAACGAGGAAGTCGACAAGCTCCTCGCCGAGGCCCGTGTCACGCTGGACAAGGCCAAGCGCACCGAGCTGTACGTGCAGGCTCAGAAGCTGATCGCCGAAGATCCGCCGTGGATGATGATCGACCACGAATCGCAGATCGTGGCGATGAGCAGCAAGATCAAGAACTTCAAGCTCCATCCCACCGGACCGTTCCGGTTCGACCAGGTATGGATCGAGCCCTAGTCCGAGGCACGATGCCCGCCACCCGGTAATGTCGGTTGGGGGCCCCGCGCGCGGGGTCCCCAACACGTTTTCCCAGGCTGATCCCGGCGCGCCACTCCCGCGCCGGAGTGCGTGTGATTCGCTCAGAATGCCATGACAACCTACTTCCTTAAACGCATTCTTGCCTTGATCCCGGTCCTGATCGGCGTGACGCTGCTGGTCTTCCTGATCATGCAGCTCGCACCGGGCGACCCGGCGAAGATCATGCTCGGCACGAAAGCCACCGAGACGTCGCTGACGCAGCTGCGTCACGAGTTAGGCCTGGATCAGCCGCTGCACGTGCAATACCTCCGCTGGATCGGCCGCGTCCTCCAGGGGAACTTCGGCCGCTCGATCCAACTGAAGCGCGAGGTGTTGCCGTTCTTGCTGGACCGCTTCAGGAACTCCCTGTATCTGACGGCCTTCGCGGCGCTCCTGGCCGCAGGCGCCGGCATACCCATCGGCATCTACTCCGCGGCCCGGCAGCACTCCTTCGCGGACAGGGCGTCGGTGGTCCTCGTGCTGGTGGGATTCTCCGTGCCCATCTTCTGGTTGGGCATCATCCTGCAGATCGTCTTCGGCCTCCGGCTGGACCTCCTGCCCGTGTCGGGCATCCACTCCACCGGACGGACGGACTTCGCGGACCTGTTCCTGCACCTGATCCTGCCCGGGCTGACCCTGGCCACGGGACCGGCCGCAATCATCGCACGCATGACGCGCTCGACCATGCTCGAAGTGATCCGCCAGGACTACATCCGAACCGCGCGCAGTAAGGGCCTGCAGGAGCGAACGATCATCGGCCGGCATGCGGTGCGCAATGCGCTCATCCCCGTGATCACCGTGGTCGGGCTGCAGGTGGGCTACCTGCTGGGCGGCGACGTCCTCGTCGAGATCGTCTTCTCCTATCCCGGCATCGGCCTCGCCATGGTGAACGGCATCCTTGCGCGTGACTTTCCCCTGGTCCAGGGAGCGATCCTCCTCGTTGCGACATCCTACGTGGTGGTGAACCTGGCCGTCGACCTGCTCTACGCCTACGTCGATCCCCGCATCCGGTACGGATGACGGCCATGAGGTACGATGTGAACTCACCAACTGCCAGCGCCGCGGACGGTGCGGCGCAAGTTGACCCGGTCGAGGGGCGCGTGCCGCGTTCGAGGAGCCCCGGACAGCAGGCGCTGCGCCGCCTGCTGCGTGACCGCACCGCCATCGCCGCGGCCCTCCTCCTGCTGCTGCTCATCGCGGTCAGCATCCTGGCGCCGTTCCTCGCGCCCCGTGACCCGATCGCCACGAACCTGGCCCAACGGCTGGTCCCGCCGGGCACACCGGGCTATCCGCTCGGCGCAGATGACCTGGGACGCGATATCCTCAGCCGGCTCATCTGGGGCGGTCGCATCTCGCTGCTGGTCGGTTTCGGCGCAGTCCTGGTCGCCATGGTGCTGGGCGTGCTGCTGGGGCTCGTCGCCGGCTACTTCGGCGGCTGGCTCGATAGCGTCATCATGCGCGGCATCGAGATGCTCATGGCCTTTCCGGCCATCCTGCTGGCCATCGCGATCGTCGCCGCGCTGGGACCTGGCCTGCGCAATGCGATGCTCGCGATTGCGATCGTCGGCATCCCCTACTACACGCGCATCTCCCGAGGCAGCGTGCTGACCGTGCGCGAACAGGAATTCGTCACCGCCGCACGCTCGGTCGGCGGGAAGAGCTCGCACATCCTCGCGCGGCATATCCTCCCGAACATCGTCGGGCCGCTGATCATCGCGGCCACGCTGGACGTCGGCTGGATGATCATGGCCGCGGCGGGGCTCAGCTTCCTCGGCCTCGGCGCGCAGCCGCCCACGGCCGAGTGGGGCGTCATGCTGAGCCAGGGCCGCAACTTCGTCCGAAACGCGCCGCACGTCTCGATCGTGCCGGGCGCGGTCATCTTCCTCGTCGTGCTTGCGCTGAACCTGTTCGGCGACGGGCTGCGCGATGCGCTCGACCCGCGCGCCCAGGAATAGTCTCAAAGGAGCCTGCTTCATGACCTTACCGCATCCTTCAACCTTCTCCATCGTCGCCCACGATCCCGAGGCACAGGAATGGGGCGTCGCCGTGCAGTCGAAGTTCCTTTGCGTGGGCGCGCTCGTCCCCTGGGCCAAGGCGGGCGTGGGCGCGGTCGCCACCCAATCGTTCTGCAACACGTCCTTCGGGCCTGACGGCCTGGCCCTGATGGCGAGCGGCCTCAGCGCGCAGGAGGCGTTGGATCGTGTGATCGCCGAAGATGATGGCCGGTCGCGGCGCCAGGTCGGCTTCATCGACGCGCTCGGCCGGGGCGCCACCTACACCGGCGCGGAGTGCAGCGCCTGGGCCGGCGGGCTGACGGGGCCGAACTACGCCGCACAGGGCAACATCCTCGTCGGCGCCGAGACCGTGGAGGCCATGGCCCGCTCCTTCGAGACGTCGAAGGGTGAGCTGGCGGACCGGCTCGTCGCCGCGCTGGCCGAGGGCCAGGCCGCGGGCGGCGACCGCCGCGGGCAGCAATCGGCCGCCGTGCTGGTGGTACGCGAGGGCGGCGGCTACGGCGGCTTCAACGACCGCTACCTTGACCTGCGGGTGGACGACGACGTCGCGCCCATCGAGCGACTGGCCGCGCTGGTGGACCTGCACCATCTCTACTTCAAGCCGGCCGCGCCCGGCGAGCTGGTCGCCATCGAGGGCGACGTCGCGCGCGACGTGCAGCAGATCCTCAAGTGGGCGGGCTACTACGACGGCCCCATCTCGGGCGACTACGACGAGGTCACGGCTAAGGCGCTGCGCGACCTGATCGGCACCGAGAACTACGAAGAGCGCTTCGACGAGCCGGGCGGCCGGATCAGCAGCCAGGTGCTCGCCATCCTGCGGGACAAGTTCTCGGGGTAGACCGCAAACCCGGGGACCGCACCGATCGTACCTTGAGCATCCTGAGCGGAACGCAGCCGCCCGGCGATACGGGCGGCGGAGTGCAGTCGAAGGAGGCGGCGTTGGCCAGCGGCCGCTCCGCCTCCTTCGACTCCGGGCTAGCGCCCGCCGCTCAGGATGCTCCGCTTTTCAAGACCTCAGCGGACAGTGCCAGTGGCATATTGCGACCGGTCACCGGAGCCCGACAGACACGCCATGACCACCGATGACCTTCACGAGCGCGTCCGGCCCCTGCTGGACGTCGACCTGCCCGACCACCGCACGGTGATCGCGGAGGGCCGCGCCATCGCAGCCGGCCTCGCGCTGGGGCGCTCCGCGTTCTGCGAGGAGATGGGCGTTGCGTCCGAAGCGGAGTACAAGGCGCAGTGCAAGGCCGGCGGGACGATCACCTACCACGCCCACATCGGGATGGACTCGTGGCCGGCCACCGCGGACGCGCTGCGCCACATCCACCGGGTGGCGCAGGCCGAAGGGTATCGCATCGACCGCGCAGGCATCTGCCTCGACCGGCGCATGGCGGTGCCCGAGCCACTCCGCCGCGGCCTCCCGGCCGAGACCGGTCCTCTCATCACCTCCCCCGCGGAGTGGCGCGAGATCGGCCAGGTCGTGCCCATCCAGCCGCACA
>CAZMIS010000335.1:0-5032 GCA_964566325.1 uncultured Anaerolineales bacterium | reverse complement strand
CCTACTGGAACGGCTGGCTGGCCACGTGGTGGAGAAGACCATAAAGAAGAAGCTTCCAAGCGGCAAGATCGAGGAGGTTGCTACCGAGGAAACCGAGGGAGGCATTCTGCGCTGGGGCCGCGAGTCCGGCCCGGACCTGCCATGGTTTCGAGAGAAGATTCGCGAGGCTTACGGCGGCCGAGCGCCGAAAGTCCTTGACCCATTTGCTGGCGGTGGCGCGATCCCGCTGGAGGCGATGCGGTTGGGCTGTGAAGCGACAGCCGTGGACATCAATCCGGTGGCCTGGTTCATTCTGAAGTGCACCCTGGAATACCCCCAGCGCCTGGCCGGCCAGACCCGCCCCCTGCCCGACTTCGCTCTGGCCGACCGCGAGTTCATGGCGGAGTACTTCAAGGCGCAAGGACTGAAGGGCACGCCCCTTGCGAACGCGTTGGATGCGCTGAGCCAGACGCCCTCAACACAACCGGGCCTTTTTGTCGAGCACGCGGCGAACACGACCGAGGTTGCGGCCGACTTGGCATGGCATGTGCGCGCCTGGGGTCGCTGGGTGTTGAGCCAGGCGCGGCGCGAGCTGGCCCCGTATTATCCCGCCTACGCCGACTTCCAGCCTGCGACGAAGGGCGCTCGGCCGGTGGATGGACACGCGCCGCAGCTCGTGCCGCTGCGCGAGGATGGCACGCCGGATGTGGACGCGCTCAACGCGGAGTTCTCGAAGGAACACCTGGCCGATCCACGCAACCCACGCTGGGTGGCCAAGCCAACCGTGGCCTACCTGTGGGCGCGCACCGTGACGTGCAAGAGCTGTCGCGCGACCGTGCCGCTGCTCAAGACGCGCTGGCTGTGCAAGAAGGACAACAAGCGCGTCGTGCTGACAATGGTGCCGAACCCAGATAATACCGGGGTCACCTTCGATATCCAGGAGGATGTGCCCAAACCAGAAGGCGGTGCGGCCCAACGACGCGAGCAGGATAAGCGGTTTGGTGCTGGCACGATGTCTCGCGCTGGAGCAGGCTGCCCCTGTTGTGGCGCGATCATGACGCCAGAAGATCTGCGTTTTGAAGGTCAGGCAGGAAGGCTAGGTGCCGACGTGACTGCTGTTGTCACTGAGGAGTCAACCGGCAAGGGATACCGATTGCCCACAGAGGAAGAGAGGTGGCTAACGCAGGAGGCGGAAAGAGAATTGGCGGGCATTCTCCCCGGTATTCCATTCGGATTGCCGGAAGAACCAGTGCCGCAGGGAGCCAGTCGTACAGGAGGTGGCTCCCCATTCACGGTTTTTCTGTACGGTTTGGTGGAATGGAGAGACCTTTTCACACCGCGTCAACTGCTCGGGTTGGGGACGTTTCTGCGGCATGCTCGGGCTGCGCGAGGAGTGATGCAACAGATGGCTTATCCGCCATCTTGGTTGGAGGCAATCGGAGCCTATCTTGCATCTGCCCTAGATCGGCTGGTTGATCACTCCACATCGCTGGCTACCTGGTATCTACCTGGCGAGAACGTCAAGCATACCTTCGTGCGATACGCCTTGCCGATCACGTGGGATTTTGCTGAGAGCAGCACGTTGTACGAAGGAGGAGGCAGTTGGAGCAGTGCGATCTCATTCTGTTCGGCGGCCTTGGATCACGCGCTCGCTGCAGCGACTGGGGTATCTCCGCCGACCGTGGTCCAAGATTCGGCAACAAAGTCACTAAGTACTCAGCAATTTGATGTGGTGATGACTGATCCACCCTACTATGATGCAATTCCTTACTCCGACCTGATGGACTGCTTCTATGTGTGGTTGCGTCGATCTGTGTGGGATCTTAGCCCAACCTATGAGAAGTTTCGGTTTTCAGACTTGTCGCCAAAGTGGAGTCACGAGACCAACGATGGAGAACTCATTGACGACGCAAGCCGTCACGGAGGTGACGCCGCTCGGTCAAAGGCAATCTACGAAGATGGGATGTTTCGGGCGTTCCAGTCCTGCCAGCGCGCACTGACACTCGAGGGCCGATTGGTGATTGTGTTCGCTCACAAACAACCGGCTGCTTGGGAGACATTGGCCTCAGCCCTCATACGCGCTGGTTTCGTTGTGGATGCCAGTTGGCCGATCCAAACGGAGAATGTGACCAGAAGCCGAGCCCGAGCATCGGCAGCTCTCGCTTCCTCCGTGTGGCTCGTCTGCAAGAAACGCTCTGATACCGCCCGTCCTGGCTGGGACAAGAGCGTCCTGGCCGAGATGCAGACCAACATCACGACCCGGCTGCGCGACTTCTGGGACTCGGGTATCCGCGGGCCGGACTTCGTCTGGGCCGCCACTGGCCCCGCGCTGGAAGCCTACAGCAAGCACCCCGTGGTCAAAAAGGCCGACGAACCCGGTCAGGTGCTGTCCGTCACCGAATTCCTGGGCCACGTCCGCCGCATGGTGGTGGAGTTCGTGGTGGGGCGCGTGCTGTCGGGAGGCGTCGAAGCGGCCGCTGGCCTCGACGACGCCACCACCTACTACCTGCTGCACCGCAACGACTTCGGCATGGACGAGGCGCCGGTCGGCGCCTGCATCCTCTACGCTATCTCCTGCGGCCTCTCGGACCAGGAGTTGACCGGATCCCGCTACGACTTGCTTACCCGCACCGGTAGTACAGCTGAGGTGGACACTGAGGTTGAGGATGGGGATGAGGCCGAGGAAGTGGAGAGCGGAAAGGGAGACACGGTTCGCATCAAGCCGTGGTCGGCGCGCAAGAGCAAGAACCTGGGCTACGAGGGCCCCGGCGGCCGGCCCGCTCCGCTCATTGACCAGGTCCACCGCCTGATGCACCTCTGGCGTGCTGGCGACGTGACCGCGGTGGATGATTACCTGGAGGCCCGCGGCCTGCGGCGCAACGCGCTGTTCGGCCAGTTGCTCCAGGCGTTGATCGAGCTGGCGCCGGCCGGCAGCGAGGAGCGCGCGCTGTTGGAGAGCATCAGTAACCATGTGGCGGCGCGATCCACGCCGGTTGACCGACTTTCGCCGCCGACCCTCTTCGAGTCGGCGAAATAAAGCACCCGGAGGGCAAAATGCGAACCAGCAATCTTCTGGTACATTTGACTGTTACGGTCTTTCTCTTGACAGGACTGTGCTCCTGTGTCCCCCAACCTCCAGCCATTTCCGCCGTGCAGGCAACTCCACGCGAAGTCAAAATCACCATTCAAGGCGAGGGCTTGGGCAAGGAGGAAATCCAGACGATCACTCTCGATAATTGCTCCGGCAAGAGTGACCTTACGCGTGTCGAGCGACGGTCTCAGTCAGTGGACGTAACTGTCTCTGAGGAGATGGCTGCCAGACTCGGTGCAAGCGTAGAAGTCATCTCCGCTGAAGTTCAGTTGAGTGTTGGTAAGGCCATGACTCAGAAAGGCGAAAGGAGTAGCGAGATTCACCTCACTGCACCCCCTCGTACGCACATGGTTTTTCAAGTGGTGTGGAGTGGTAACGAACAGCTGGGATATGTGGAGAATCTCTTTGGTTCCAGTATTCCTATCGCTTTTCGTGGCTTCGCGCCTGAAGATGTACGCATTAAAAGCCAGTCTGATATTGGCTGCGAAGATGTTGGAACCTCCCGACCATTGGTATCCGGGAAGGTATGCACCGTCCCTCTCTTAGTCGGAACCAGCCTACGCGAGGCTGAGGGATTGATATCAAGCCTGGGACTTCAGATGAACAAGAGTGTTCAGTATGACAAGGTGCCGCTGAATCAGATAGTTTCACAACTACCTCCCGCAGAAACGAAACTTGATCCCTGTGAGGGAGAAGTGCGCGTAGTGGTTAGTCTAGGACCGACGCCGCCGCCGGCAACCAGCACCCCAGTGCCACAATGGGTGACCGTACCTGCAAACGTCCAATGGACGGACATGCACGTCACGCTAGAGGCGGGCAAAGCCTATCAGATTGCTGCTGAAGGCACCTGGATGGGGTGCAACACCTACCAATACAAAGGGGCAGATGGTTGTGGCCAGAGTCCATGTTCCGCTTACAATCCGGATGTGCCGTTGCTAAATGCTGACTGCTTGGCACTGATTGGAAAGATCGGCTCCTCAGGCATCGTCTTCTTCGTGGGGCAGTCCGCCCAAATCGTGGCGCCTCAGACGGGATCCCTTTTCCTTGGTCCCAATGATTCATCCTGGGGATTAGAAAGTAACAAGGGAACCCTGCAAGTACGTGTGACCCAACAACCGTAATGCCGCTGCAGCGCACGGGAGCAGACAGGAAAACATCAAGAAGGATGGCAACGGGCACAGGCAGCCCAGATAGAATGCACGGCCGACCAGATGGAGATTGCACATGACCAGCATTCCTTGGACCCCCTGGCACAAAGTCGTGCAACTGCGCGACGATCTGAAATCAGGCGAGCTGTCGCTGGCCGCCTTCGCCGCCGACCTGGACGACGTCGCGCTGCGACGGGGGAAGCGCCGCGTCTACGAGAACCCGGCTGAGTTCTTCGCGCTCACCTATCCCACCTACAACCTGCGCGAGCTGGCGCGGGACGTGGTGCGGCGGTTGGCGGGGGACAACGACAAGGCGGTGCGCCAGCTCGAGCTCACCTACGGCGGCGGCAAGACGCACGCCCTGATCACCCTCTTCCACCTCGCGAACGATCCCGCCGCGCTCCCGGATCTTCCCGCGGTCCAGGAGTTTGTCAACCACATCGGGATCCGGCCGCAGCAGGCGCGCGTGGCCGTCATCTCCTTCGACAAGCTCGACGTGGAGAAGGGCATGGAGGTCCGCGGGCCTGATGGCGTTACGCGCTGGCTCAAGCAGCCATGGAGCGTCCTGGCCTATCAGCTCGCGGGTGTGGATGGCCTGCGTCTGCTGCACGCCGACGGACTGGATGCCGAGCGCGAGAGCGCGCCCGCGGAGAACCTGCTGGTCGAGCTGCTGTCCATCCCAGTCGGGCAAGGGCTGGCGGTCCTGATCCTGATGGACGAGATCCTGATGTACGCCCGCGAGAAGATCGGCTTGGACCCGGCGTGGCGCAGCCGGCTGGTCAACTTCTTCCAATACCTGACCCAAGCCGTGACC
>CAZMIS010000334.1:0-5069 GCA_964566325.1 uncultured Anaerolineales bacterium | reverse complement strand
GATTATGACGGGCGTGCACCGGGGAAGCGGCGCGAGCTGGGAGAACGCGATTGTCGCCAACTGGAACCGGGACAACTACAACTTTGATCTTTCCGATTTGGCGGGGTATTATGGAGCGCAGGCGGGCTCCAGCCTTGCCTTTGAGTACAACTACAAGAAGGCGACACAAGAGCTTGACCGACAGCGAAAAGAGAACGCCCAGCACGAGATGGACGGTAGGCCGTGGTCCGGCGCAAGCGCAGACGCGGCGGCAGCGGCGGGTGTGCTGGCCGGAACCGGTGTGGTGCTGGCGAACCGAAGGAGTTTGCTTGCGGGGCAGGATGCGGAGGATTATGCCGCCAGTGAAGCGAAGTATATTAACGAGAAAAAGGCAAGCGGCGGGACATTGACCGATTACGAGAAGGTGCGCTACTACGACAACAAGATCGCAAACGGCGAAACGCTCACCGATGCCGAATGGAAGGAGTGTAACGACGCGTACGGTAACATGGAAACGGCGTGGGTAGCCAGTGCGGAAGAGCTACGAAAGAGCCTCCGTGGTAATTTCATTAAAGACACGCCGAATGTCACCAACGAAAAACTTGCAATGCTTGCGATGTACGACGAAGGCATGGCCCGCGAGGACGCCAGGTGGGTTAGCGCAATGCGGAAGGAGCTCGCGGCCGAGGAGATGCGGAACTACCAGGCAAAGAAAGCCGAGGACCGCGCGAATAATGTGACGTGGGTTAAAGATGACACGGAATATTCTGGCATTGGAACAACACTCTATGCGGCAGACAAGAAGGTGTACTTGAGATCCACAGAAGAAATGACCTCTGACGCGAGGCTATGGAACAGCGTTATACAGAGCAGCCTGCCACTGACGACCATTCTGGGCAATTTCTATACTGGCGCATGGAGGATGGACCAGGCTTACTTGGGTATCGAAAATACTTATATTGCGCCGTTAATGTCTGCCGCCGATCTTGTTGGGTATTCGGAAATTCCAACGAGTCAAGTACCCGTAGGCAAAGATGTTAACGTGAGATACAAGTTTGACTACCAGGGTGTTGGATGGGGATCTTATGGTAGTCGTAATAATGACAAATATGCTGCAAAACCGATGGCGGATTTTTTGGTGAAAAATATTCAGGAATGGTATGAAAAAAATTCTGATTTGCCAGTGCTGATTAACGACATCAGTTTTCTTGGTGGTGGGAAAATGTTGAAAGGCTATGATAAAATGGGAAACCCAACGTACCACAAAAGTCATCAGATGGGCCTTGATGCGGATATCAAGTGGATGAGTTATGACGGCGAGGAACATGCGGGAAAGTTTGATTCTGATAATAATTATGGGTATTACGACCAAGACAAAACTGCTGAATTTATCGAGATGCTGTTAAAAAATAAAAATCTAATCAAGGGGTATGAAGTGCAAAACATTTATTTTAATGACCCCGATCTCGTAGAGCGCTTTAAAAACGTTAAAAATTCATTTGGTGACCAATTATTGAAGGAGATGGATGGCCATTCAACCCATATACACTTGAAATTCAGAAGGGCTAGAGGTAGGTAATGAGAAAACTGTGCTGTATTGCTTTGGTATTATGCTGTGTTATTCAAATTGTATTTGCATCATCATGTCGGGAGAATAAAAGCAATATGAGTGATACCGAAAAAAATGATGCGAGGAAGGATGGTGATAAAGATCAGGTTTTGCAAGACATTCATAATACTAGGCGATCAATATTGAATTTGATAAAAAAGAAAAGAAGCATCTCGTCTATAAAAGATTTTCTGAGCGAAACTGAGATGAATTACCAGAATGGGAATATTGAGATTATCTTCAAGAAGGAGAGCGAAAAGAATTTGCGTGAAGTTGATAAGAGTTTTCCATTTAAAGCATTTATCGATGCTATTCAAAAAGGAAAATTGTCAGCGGTTAGTAATGAGAATTTCAGCTTGCTGACCGTTCCAGGTTCAAAAGATTATGGAAATATTGGTTTCATTTACAGCAAAGAAAAGAAAAAGTGGGAGATTATATCCCTTCTCTTTAATGTGGATTAATGTGGAATAACTTTGGGCACCAATCGAGAGAAAAGAAATGACCGTCATCCGCACGATCCCCTCCACCCCCTCCTCGGCGCGCCACCTGGTCTCCGAGGCGATGGAGTACCTGGCCTTTTTGAAAGAGTCCGGCTACGCGCGAAGCGTGACGGAGTTCGACTTCCGCCTGGTGCTGGACGAAGCCGTGGAGAACGCGCTACGCCACGGGAACGGCTGCGACGCAAAGAAGCGCATAACGGTAACGGTGCGGGCATACAAGCGCACGGCGGTTATTACCGTGAAGGACGAGGGAGCGGGCTTTTACGCCGAGGACGTGGTGGACCCGAGGGCAGCGTAGAACAGGTGGAAGCTTCATGGGCGCAGGGTGTGTTTGTTGAAGCAGCTGTATGCCGTGCGGTGACCTCACCCCCGGCCCCTCTCCCATAGGAGAGGGGTGTGCTGGGATGGTTTACGTCCAAGCGATTTCGCTCAATGACGGAGTATCTGAAGTGGTCGAATCGCCCGATTACGCGTGAATTTTCCTATTTGCAGGTCGATACGGTGTATATTCGGGTCAGAAAGTCCTCAAAACGCAAGGTGGGGACGATGATCGTGATCGGGATAACGGAGAACGGCTACAAGGAGGTGTTGCATTTCACCCTGGGCAATGAAAGCGCCCGTCATTTTGACGAGGTGCTGCGGAGCTTGATTCGGCGGGGTCTGAACAGTGGCGCAATACGCCTGGCAACCACTGATGGAGCAACGGCGGCCCGTTCGATGGCTTGTCTCTGCAAAGACCGTGAGGATCTGTTTCGATATTTTGGATTTCCGGATGAGTACAGGAAGACGATTCGCAATACGAGCCTCATTGAACGGGTCATACGAGAAGTGCGACGGAGGACCAAGGTTATGGATTCGCTTAACAACGAGTACGGGTGCTATGGTATCCTCATGGGGATAGTGCGAGAGCAGAACGAACGCTGGTCTATGAGAAGTAACTGGAAGTAAAGTTGAGAACAGTCTCTGGGGGGTTTACACACTGAATTGGACGTGACCGATTTGACGCTTGCAGAGTTTTTCAGGAAACTGTTAGAGGAGCCCAAGAGGTAAAAAATGATTTATTCAATACAGGAAGCAATGACGGAAAAGGAAAAACGATTATTCGCTGAAAATTTTGAAAATTACTCTCGAGGGGCCTCGGTATCCGAGGACTACCTGCATCGCGCACATGTGTATTTTATCATTCTAAATAAAAACGTCGTCGGCGGTTTTTGTCTCAATCATTCAAAGCCTTTCAGGTATTGGGAATGGCAATCGAAGCTCGAATCGTTTCCAATTTTTTCGGAAGCGATGGAATGGACCTGCCAATGGAAAAAACCTGACCTTTCGAAGACAAAAGGACTGATCATGCTACTGTTTATTGCATATCATATCAAGCGCGAGTTGAAACAGAAAAAAAAATCATGCGTTATCGCCGGAACCTATCATAAAAAACTAGCGACAACCCAAAATCGTGCCCTCCCCCATGTACTGTATGAAGGACCGATGACCCTCTACCCGGAAAAAGTATGTAAAATAATGATGGCGAGGCAAAAAGGTGGTTATTTTCTTATATTGAAAGTTTTTATATTAGAGATTTTTAATAGGGCTTTGAAAGATAGAAAAAATAAAAAAGCATCATCCAGTCGAGCGTCCCATTATAAAAAATAATCGGATTCGTCTAAGGGTGTCAAGACGTTCCGTTTCGCCTCACCGCGGGGAAGGTGTTGTTGACCATCATGGTTGCCACATGCTTCGCGTTTTCCATTACACGCGGGATCAGGCTAAACGTCAACGCTTCGCCCGCCACATACGTGTTGTTTACACCCTGTAAAGAGTGAATGTTGCGATGAAAGCCATCAGCTAGCTCGCGGCTGTTCACATGCGGGAAGTAGTCCCAATGACGCACGCATCGGGTCTTGCCCAGCGTGCCGCCAAAGACGCTGATGTCTGCCTGGATGGCCTCAATCACCTGTTCATCGGTTGTTTTCGAATCAGCGATCACATAGAAGACAAAGGTGTTTTGGTCCGCATGGCGTTTGAACATAAGCAGGGGGTGGCCGTTTTTGGCACGCTGCATGTTTTCATTTATATAGATAGATCCTGTTTGGCCCTGTTCGAGCATTCCATTCGCATCAATGACGTACGTACGATAATCGACCGTTTGGATTTGGCTGTAGAGCTCTTTCTCCGCCGCAGTAGCGTCTAGTACCGAGAGCGCCGTTTTGGGATTGAACGTGAGCACCATCTTGTCGAACTCAAGCGTTTCGATCCCATTGACCGTTTTAACCGTGAGTGTAATCTTGTCGTCACGTTTGACATGGGTGACCGCACACCCGGTGCGCACGTCGAGCTCTGCGGACGCTTTCTCCCATATTGGTTGCAGGCCATTTTTCCATAAGCATAGACCGTTCCATGGCAGATAGACGCCTGTCACTGTCTTGGGACGAATATAGTTCGCCATGTATGCGGCCGGAACCTCGTCGTCGTAGCCATAGCCATACGCTACGCGAAATCGTTTCGTAGCGTGGCTAAACGTCTCAAGTCTGCGGTCTTCCGCCACCTTTGACCAGGGGGCGTATAATTCGGGGGACACCTCCTGCAAGTCGGCGCCAGCGACGCCGTTCCACTTGAGCATATGCAGACTAATGTATTTAACCAGTTGCGCCGCGGCCTTCACTGTTTCGTAAAAAGTCATTAGTGGAACTTCGCGTCCTTGCGCAATACTATAAAACCGAACCCTGGGGGTCTTTTCGGTCTCAAAACCCAAGGATGCAGATAGTGCTAACAGATTCGCATAATCACTTGGTACTGCGGCCGCGCCGCCCATATCATGTGGTTTGCCGTCAACTGTGGTGGTGCAGCACTTGCCGCCAACCCGAGATTCCTTTTCAAACAAGGTCACATTCGTGTAACCCAAATCGCGCAACGTGCGCGCAAAGGTGATGCCCGTGGCTCCTGCTCCGAGGATGGCAATGCGCGTACCCTTGGGAAGAGAACTG
>CAZMIS010000333.1:0-5073 GCA_964566325.1 uncultured Anaerolineales bacterium | reverse complement strand
GGCGCAGCGCCAGGCCCGCGCCGGTTAGCGGCGGCGCAGCGCCAGGCCCGCGCCGGTGAGGCCGAGGCCGGCCAGGAGCAGGCTGGCCAGCGCCATGCCGGTGGTCGGGAGTGCGGCCGGCGCCGGGGCAGCAGCAGCCGTCGTCGCCGGAGCTGCAGCCGCTACGGCTGCGCCTTCGAACGCGTAGTTGCCGCTCTTGCTGACGTCCCACACCGGGGTCGCGGTTTCGTTCACGACGGCCCACGAGGACATGCCGAACTGCAGGTTGTAGGCATCGTAGCCCAGCAGGCGCAGCGCGCCGGTGACCTGGCTGGCCGTCTGGCCACTGTAGCAGTAGGAGACGATCTGCTTGTCAGCCGGGAGCTTGGCCAGGCCGGCTGCCGTGAACAGGTCCTTCGGGGCAACGTTGATCGCGCCCGGAATGTGGCCGGCCGCGTAGTGCTCGGCCGAGCGCGTATCCAGGATGACAGGATTATTGCTGTCGTCGCCGTCGTTCAGGTTGGCGAAGAGATCCGCGGCCTTGGTGGCCTTGAAGCCGCCGGGGAAATAAGCCTGGGCCGCAGCCTCAACCGTGGCGCCCAACGGCCTCGGTGCATCGAAGGTGCCCTCGAACTGCGCAGCGTCGGTGGTCGTGCGGTAGTTGCCGCTCTGGCTCGCGTTGAACGGGTACGTGATCTTGTCGTTGGCAGCCCAGCTCGGAATGCCGTACAGCAGGTTGTACGCGTCGTAGCCCATCATGCGCAGGGCTGCCGTGGCCTGGCTCGCGGTCTGGCCGGAGTAGCAATTGAGGACGATCGGCTGATCCTTGGGCAGCTTCGCCAGGTTTTCCGCGGTGAAGAGGCTGCCGCCTGGCATGTTGATCGCACCGGGGATGTGGCCGTTCGCGTAGTCCGCTGCTTGGCGGATGTCGACCCGGAACGGGTCATTCGAGGCGTCGCCGTCATTGAGGTTGGCGAACAGATCCGCGGCCTTGATCGTCTTGGCGCCACCGGCGAAGTACGTCTCCGCGGCGGCCTGGATGGGATCGGCCGTCTGCGCAGCAGCCGGCACGACAAGGAGGCTGGCCATCACGAGGACGGCCATCACGGTGAACAGGGTCTTCCGAGACACGTTATACTTCTCCTATCATGAGAATCCCGCACTTCGTTTGTGCAATACAGCACAGGATGATACCGCATATCCGGCAGAAAGACTTATGATGTAGCTCATGTCTCATTATCAGAGTTTATTATGGCGGATAGCAGTGGCGCTGATAAGGGAGCCCACCTAGGGTTGGGACTGCTCGAGGAAAGCGGGGCGTTCGTAGAGCGACATGACCGCGCCGTGGGGACACGCCACCACGCAGGCCTTGCACCCCAGGCAACGCTCTGCGTCCACTGCCGGGAGGTCGCCGCGCTCGAATTGCAGGATGGCGCGCGGCTTGCACGCGCGCCGCGCCGAACACGACGGGCAGGTATGGCAGAGCGAAGGCTCGATGTAGAGTAGCGGTCTCATAGATCAACTCGACGGGGCGATTATAGTCCCCTTGCGCACCAGGCACAAGTGCGCGCTGCGTGGCCTTACGACCGCGGGCCGGCGCCCGCCGCTCAGGACGCTCAGGACGCTCAGGCGCTTCTGCGCTGAGGCGTTGACGTGCCTGCGCGGCGTGTGCTATAGTGTCGCTGACTGGACCCAATGAGTGCGTCCGAAGGAGGGCTCATGGAGAACCTGGTTCCCCACTTCCTGGAGTTGATCCGCAGGGCGGCGACCGATCTGCCGGCCGACATCGAGGCCGCGCTGCACAAGGCACGCGCGGACGAAGATGACGGCTCCGCGGCCCAGGCCACATTCGACGCGATCCTCGAAAACGTCCGCCTGTCCCGCGCCGCCTCCACGCCGATCTGCCAGGACACGGGCACGCCGATCTTTTACGTTTACTACCCCACCGGCTGGTCCACGATCGAGCTCAAGCGACAGATCCGCACGGCCGTGGCCGAGGCGACCGCAAAGTCCTTCCTGCGCCCGAACTCGGTGGACACGCTGACCGGCAAGAACCCGGGCAACAACCTGGGCGACGACTTCCCCTATTTCCACTTCGAGGAGTGGGAAGAACCCTATCTGAAGGTCGACCTGATGCTGAAGGGCGGCGGCTGCGAGAACGTGGGCACGCAGTACAGCCTGCCGGACACCCGGCTCGGCGCAAACCGCGACCTCGAGGGCGTGCGCCGGGCGGTGCTCGATGCGGTGTACCAGGCACAGGGCATGGGCTGCGCGCCCGCGGTGATCGGCGTGGCCGTCGGCGGCGATCGCGGATCGAGCTACATCAAATCGAAGGAGCAGTTCTACCGGCCGCTTGACGACGCCAACCCGGATCCGAAGCTGGCAGAGCTCGAGCAGCGCCTGACCCGGGAGGCCAACACGCTGGGCATCGGTCCGATGGGCTTCGGCGGGAAGACGACAGTCCTGTCGGTCAAGATCGATTCCCTGGAACGACTGCCCGCCAGCTACTTCGTCACGGCGTCCTACATGTGCTGGGCTGACCGCCGCCGCTCGCTGATCTATCGCGACGGCCAGGTCACGATCGAGTGAGGTGCGCGATGGCCATCTACGATCTGCAGATTCCGATCAGCGAAGAGGCGATCCGCGGCCTGCACGTGGGCGACCAGGTGCGGCTGTACGGCCTGATGATCACCGCGCGCGATGCGGCGCACAAATACATCATGGATACGTTCCTGAAGGGCGGTGACATCGCGGAGGCGGATCGCTCGGTGCACGCCGAGCTGGCGCAGATCTGGCGCGAGGGCGTGATGTACCATTGCGGCCCGGTCGTCAGCCAGGGCGCGGACGGGCGGTGGCGCTTCGTGTCCGCCGGCCCCACCACGAGCATCCGCGAGGAGCCGTACGAGGCCGACGTGATCCGCCACTTCGGGCTGCGCGCGGTGATCGGCAAGGGCGGCATGGGGCCGAAGACGCTGGCTGCATGCGCTCAGTATGGCGCGGTCTATCTGCATGCGGTCGGCGGCGCGGCCACCCTGATCGCCAGCTACGTTAAAGAAGTGGTGGCTGTCTTCAAGAAGGAAGAGCTCGGCGTGCCCGAGGCGTTCTGGGTCGTGCGCGTCGAGGGCTTCCCCGCGGTCGTTACGATGGATTCGCACGGCGTCAGCCTGCACGAGAAACTGCTCGCGGAGTCACAGGAGCGGCTCAAGGCGCTGCTGTAGGCGCAGACCCTATCAGTTCATGCCCGGCAGCTTGTCCGGGTCGCCGCAGTGGCGGCGTTCGACTTCCAACACCTTGCGGCGCAGCCGCCGGACGAAGTCGAGCGCCGCCGCCTCATCCTCATCCTGCGCGATCATCTTCAGCTCGATTACTTCCTCGGCGGTCAGCGCGACCCCCAGGCCATGGTGCTTGCCGCTGCTCGTCATCTGAGCATGCCTCCCCTTCTTGACATACGCGACGTTCTGCATATACTCTACCGGAGTATAGTAATGCAGGTGCGACTTGTCAAATGAAGTCGAGGGTGTGATGGAACTGCAGTCGCCCGTGATCAAGGCAGACCTGACCGCGCGACTGCGCAGGATCGAAGGCCAGGTGCGCGGGATCGAGAAGATGGTGCAGGAGGAGCGCGATTGCGCGGCCATCCTGCAGCAGATGTCGGCCGCGCGTTCAGCCATGCATCAGGCGAGCCTGGTGCTGGCGCGAGCCTACGCTCAGCGCTGCCTCATCGATGGGGACCGGAGCGACATCGATGCGGTGCTGGACCAGCTGATGTCAACCTTTCGCAAGTTGGAGTAGCTCATGTCACCCGATATGTTCCTGTTGATCGGCCTCGCCATCTGGTTTGTGCTGATCCTTTCCGGCCGCGGGGGCTGAGCGGCCAACAATACATGCCGGCCCCGTGTGGATCGGTCCGTTGACCAGGGTAAACAGAGCGACGAGGGGGACGACCCCGAAGACGCACGCTCATAAGTTGGGGAGGGATACTCAAATGGGTTTGCTACGGCGTTTGGTGGGTGGGGATAAGGAAGCCCCGGCAGGGGATGGCGGCAAGGTGTCCGTGGAACCGCGACATCTGACGGGTGAGGAGTTCGACACGGTCGTGCTGCAGAATGAGCTGCCCGTGATCGTCGATTTCTGGGCGGAGTGGTGCGGTCCGTGCCACGCGATCTCGCCGTCGGTCGCCAAGCTGGCGGAGGAGTACGATGGCCGCGCGCTGATCACCAAGGTCAACGCGGACGACTATCCCGAAATCCTGAGCCGATATGGTATCATGGGCATTCCGACCCTGATCTACTTCAAGGGTGGACAGGAAGTCGACCGCGTCGTGGGGATCACGGCCTACAGCACGCTGCGCAGCAAGCTGGAGCGCACACTCGAATGAGCGAGTGCCGGCCTCAGCGCCGGCGCCAGCGCGTATGTCAGACCCGGAAGGCCCCGAGCCTTGCGGGTCTTTTTTCGTAACGCACACGGCGATGCCTGCATCGAAAGGAGTGTCAGACGATTACCAGCAGCTGGACCGAGGCGGATCTGATCGCAGCCGCGCAGGCCGGACGGCAGGAGGCCTTCACGGAGATCGTGGAGCGTCACTCGTCGACGGTCTACAACCTTGCGCTGCGGCTGATGAAGGATCCCCACGAGGCCGAGGAGGTTCTTCAGGAGACGTTCATCAACGCGTTTCGGGCCCTCCCGCGCTTCGAGGGCAGAAGCCAGCTGGGGACGTGGCTCTACCGCATCGCGTACAACGCTGCGCTGATGCGGCTGCGCAAGCGCAGGGCGCCGGTCGAATCGCTGGACAGCCCGGTGATCACGGAAGATGGCGAGCACATGCCGCGGCAGATCGTCGACTGGGGTGCTGGCCCGGCCGAATCCCTGCTGAATCGTGAGCTGCACGCTATGTTGATGCAGGCGCTCGAAACCCTGCCGGAAAACCTGCGCAGCGTGTTCCTGCTGCGCGATATCGAGGGGCTATCGACCAGCGAGACGGCGGCAGCGCTGGGCCTGACTGAAGCCAACACGAAGGTCCGGCTGCACCGTGCGCGGCTGGCCCTGCGAGAGCGACTCAGCAGTTACTTCGCCGGGGGGAAGGAGGCAGAACGG
>CAZMIS010000332.1:0-5088 GCA_964566325.1 uncultured Anaerolineales bacterium | reverse complement strand
GCATGGTCGTCATTGCCGCCGCTGCCCCTTCCAGGCTGCTGCCCTTGGGCCGCGCCAGGTCGCCCACCAGGCGGAATCGCAGGATCCAAAGGATGCGAAGAACATACACCACCAGCATGAAAGCCAGGGAGTAGAGGTGCAATCGCTCAATCATCGTCGTTCCTCCCTACACACCGAAGATCTTGTAGCAGTGCCGGCATGGCTCAGGCGGGGCGGGCAGTTCGCTCTCCGTCCCACCTGTCGCTGACGCCAGCAGGCTCGAGTAACTCGCAGCGCGGCGGCTGGCAAACGCCGCACTGAATTGCTGCCGCGTGGGTCCTTCCCATACATCCAGCAGACCATCCCGCACATCGCCGAAGCTGAGCCCTGGCAGCGGCCAATCCTCGCCGTTGTAGAAGCGCGGCGCTGCCTGTCTGACCGGAAGGCCCAGGTAGACGCAAGGCGTGACCTCGCCGCGGCAGTTGACGAACGCGGTCTCGGTCGGCCGTGCGTCGCACTCTACGACCTCATCGCTGGTCTGCAACGGATAGGCGCGGTATTTGAGCCCCAGCCGCGCCGCCTCGCGCTCCGCTTCGGCCGCCAGGGCCACGTGCGCCGGCTCCGGCGATGGGCCGAACACGCGCAGCGCGTCCAGTTCCGCGTTGAACGCATACGTCAGGTTCGTGGCCACGACCTCGTCCGCGCCGAGCGACGCAGCCAGCCGCACGAATGCGGGCAATTCGCTCATGTTGGGCCGCATCATCAGGTAGTGCAGTTCCAGGTTGAGCTTCGAGCCGGCTGCCGCGCGCCGCTCCGCCAGGCGCCGAACGTTGGCCAACAGGCACTCGAACTTCGACCCAAGACGCAGCGCTTCGTGGGTCGCGGCGGTTGCGCCCGCGAACGAGATCGACAGCAGATCCACGCCCTCGGCGAGCATCCGGTCGATGTGCTCATCGGTCAGCAGGCCGCCGCAGCTGGTAAATCCGACGCGGCAGCCGGCGTCCTTGGCCATCCGCACCATCTGCCAAAGATCGCGATGCAGCAGTGGCTCGCCCCAGCCCTGCAGGTAGACCAGCTCAAAGCGGGACAGGTGCGGACCCAGAGCATCACGATAGACTTCCCAGGGGAGGTCGCTGTGGTGCCAGAGCGTGCCCAGGGACTTGTTCGGGCAGAACGAGCAGTGCATGATGCAGCGACTGGTCACCTCCACCTGGAGGACCGGCCAGCGCCCGACCTTATGAGGCCGCCCGCTGAACCGGTCAAGCAGACGGCCTACCCAAGCATGCCATGGACCATGCGATGAAGCAGTCAGATTGCCTCCAAATGACCGTATGGAGACCTCCGAGGTCTCAGGTCAACCTTTGGTTGGCACGACCTCGGAGGTCTTTCCAGTCGTAGGGGCGGGGTAACCCCGCCCCTACTGGTACGTCACTGCGATCTTCTGCGCGATGTCGTACGCCTGGGCAAATGCGGCGCGGGCCATCTCAACATCGCCCGGAAGCATCGCCTTCGCGAGTGCGAGCGATGCCTCGGCCGGGGCCAGCGCATCCCCGCGCACGCGCGCGGCCAGCGCCATGGCCAGCGCCGCATCGAAATCCTCGCGTGCGACCGTGCTCGCCGCAATGAAGCGCAGCACCTCGGCCTTGTCCGCCTCGCGGTCGAGGGTCAGGAGTAGTTCGCGCGCGGCCTCCACGCCGGTGCCCGGCGCGATCAGGCGGTCAGCACGCAGCGAGTACGGGACGTCCGGTGCAGCGGCGGCGGCCGCGATCCCCTGCTCGGCCCTCGCCCGCAGGCGGGCATCCGTCACCCCGGCCGCCGCTGCAGCCGCTCTCTGCCCGTCGATGCGCGCCCACTCGGCCGCGATCGCTGCCAGGTCCACCGGGCCGTACGCCGACCGGTTCGACCCTGCCAGCGCCTGCGCCTGCGCCATGATCTCGGCCGCGCGCTCCGGGTCGACTGCGGCCCACTCTGCGGCGATGAGCCGCAGGCCCCAGGCCCGCGACTGCACGGATGCCAGCCGCTCCGCCAGCAGTGCGGCCTCTTCCTGCGCCGCCACCGAACCGACCGCCGCTTCCTGTGCTGCCTGCGCCTGGCCCCACAGTGCATCCGCATACGCCTGCGCCTCGCCGGCCGCAGCCAGCGCGGCATCCAGCGCCTCCTCGCCCTGCGCCGCATCGAGTTGCGACCACGCCGCGCCCACCCGGGCCATCATCCAGGCCCGCGCGAGCGCGCGATCCGCTGTATCGGCCACCCGATCCGTCGTATCCAGCGCGGTCTGCACCGCCTGCTCCTCCGCAGTCGGCAGCACGACGGCCGCAGACGGCACTCTGAAGAGCGGCAGTGCGAAGAGCAGCAAAACCAGGGCGATCGCCGCGACGGTGCGCCAGCCCGGACGCCACCGTGCCCAGGTGCTGGCTCCGCCCGAGATCTTGAGCGTGTTGCGGAGGCCCCAGAAGAGCGACCCTACGATGAACAGCGTCACCAGCGCGGCAAAGATCAGCACCCAATTCTGCCGTGAGGAAACGATTGCGTCGTTGAGCGCAGCATAGGCCTTGTTGCCCTGGAAGCGCAGCATCTGGGCGCTCGAGACGAACGCATCGAGGCTGGTCACCGGCGCCTGGCGCAATCCCTCCAGGCCGGTCCGCAGCGCGTTGACGCGATTGGCCTGTGCTGCCGTCGCCTTCCCCCCGGCAGCAGCACCGGCACGCTCCGTGGCGGTCAGCAGCTGCTCGGTGTAGAGCAGCTCCTCGCGATAAGCCTTCACGCCCGGGCAGATCGCCTCCTCGGGCGGCCGCGCCTGCCACTGGCCCAACGCGGTGAGCGCCGGGTCCGTCGCGGTGTGACAACTCACGCAGTAGTTGCCAGGCACAAGCGTCTGCGCAGCTGCAGCCGGCGCGGAGACCAGCACGGCCAGTAGCGCCATGAGGATCAGTGCGTGTCGGGTGCTCATGCGCGTTCGCCCTCCGGTGCAGCCGCCGGGTCGCCGGCGTCCGGGTGCGCGGCACCGCTGCACGCGGCGTCTCGCGGCGCGGCCGCGATCCAGCGCACCATCCGGATGTAGGCAATCAGGACCGGGATGGCGACGAGACCGACGATGATGCCGCCGATGCCCGCAGTGTCGAGGATCCAGTGAGCCATGCGGGATTACTCCATGTTACGCAATGGTGGTTGCGCCGGTCCGCCGGCCACGCGTGCCGCGACGATGGCCGGACCAGGCTGTGTCATCAACTCCTCAGCCTTGCGCTTGACCGCGGCGATGTGCTCTCCCTCTTCCACCTCCCAGATGGAGATGGCGGGGAACAGCTTGAAGAACAGCAGGAACAGCATGGCGAACAACGCCAGTGAGCCGGCCGTGATCGCGATCTCGGTGAAGCTGGGGGTGTACACTGCCTTCTCGTACCCCAGCGACGGACGGGTAAGGGTGGGTGCAATGATCGTGAAGCGCTCGATCCACATGCCCACCGCGATGGCGGCCGACGCAATCACCGTGCCGGCCGGCGTGCGGCCCTTGCGCCGGATCAGGACCGCGAACGGCACGACGAAGTTCAGGAATAACATGGCGTAGAACCATGGGGCGTACTCGCCGCTCAGCTTCGCCTGCAGCACATGCTGCTCGTGCACCAACGTGCCGTAGCCCGTCGTCAAATACTCGGACAGGGTGAAGTAGGCCCAGAACACGCTCATCACCAGGAGCAGCAGGCCCAGGTAGTCGTACTGCTTCGCACCGATCCAGCGTTCCAGGCCCCACGCCTTCCGGATCAGCGTCATGAAGAGGAACAGCATGGCGATGCCGGAGAAGATCGCGCCCACGACGAAGTAGGGCCCCAGGATCGTGCTGTGCCACATCGGCTGCATCATCATGCCGAAGATCCACGACACCACGGTGTGCACCGAGACAGCGATCGGGATGATCAGCACCGCCATGATGCTGATGGCGCGCTCGAGCCGCCGGTGCTGCTCCGCGCTGCCGTGCCACCCCACCGCCATGATGCGGTATAGGTGATAGCGCCAGTTGCGCAGGCGGGACTGGGCGTCGCGGCCAACTTGCGCCGCTGCCGGCGCCATCCGGTCGCGCAGCCGCGCAAGGTCGGGAATCATCGGCAGGTACAGGTAGAGGGTGCTGCTCAACAGGTAGATCGTGATGCACGTGACGTCCCACAGCAGCGGCGACTGGAACCGGCCGAAGATCACCACGTTCAGCACACGATCCAGGCGGCCCAGGTCCAGCAGGATCTGCGCGGCACCGAGGATCAGGGCGAAGAAGGTGATCGCCTCTGCCACACGCGTGATGGGCCGCCGCCACTCCGCGTTGGTCACCCGCAGGATGGCCGAGATGAGCGTCCCAGCGTGGCTGATGCCGATGAAGAAGACGAAGTTGGTGATGTAGATGCCCCAGTAGACCGGGCGGCCGAGCCCCGTAACGCCCAGGCCCAACACCCACTGCCGGATCAACACCACCAGGAGCAGGACGACCAGCGCGGCCAGCACGCCGATTGCCATCCAGAACCACCTGGTCGTCTGGCGCAGCGGGTTCATGACCGCTCGTTCAAGCTCGGTCTCGTGGGCAGGTGCGGAAGATATCACTGTATCCATGTCCCTAAGTCCTCAGGCAGTGTTCGATGTGCAATCATCAATCTCTCTTCCGTCGCCATTACCCTTGCTTCAGATAGTAGACCTTGGGCTCGGTCCCCATCTCTTCCAGCAGCCGGAACGCACGCGGGCTGTGGCTGAGCTCGTAAACCAGGCTGCCCGGGTCGTCCAGGTCGCCGAAGTAACGGGCATGCCCCGTGCACGTCTGCACGCACGCGGGCTGGTAATCGGTGGCGTCAAACGGCCGGCCCTCGGCTGCCGCCTTCTCCTGCGCATGGCGCAGGCGCTGGATGCAGAAGGTGCACTTCTCCACCACGCCCTTCGGCCGGGGCGCCACCTCGGGGTCCGGATTGAGGTGACCGAGCAGCGCAGGGGGCCACTCCGGCGCATGCCAGTTGAAATAGCGCACCTGGTAAGGGCAAGCCACCGCGCACATGCGGCACCCGATGCACCGGTCGTAGTCCACGACGACGATGCCGTCCTCGTTCTTGTACGTCGCCTTCACCGGGCAGACATAGG
>CAZMIS010000331.1:0-5088 GCA_964566325.1 uncultured Anaerolineales bacterium | reverse complement strand
GTGACATTGCACAGCGAGACCTCCGAGGTTCTCGAAACCTCGGAGGTCTTTCGAGAACCTCATCATGCGGCGGGGACGGCGCGATGCGAGTCGGGAGGAGCACTTGGACATGCGATTCAAGGATGACGTCATCCTCGTCGTGGGCTCGGCCACCGGCATGGGCAACGCCACAGTCAGGCAACTGATCGCGGAGGGCGCCCACGTCATCGCCTTCGACCTGCGGGAGGATGCGCTGGAAGAGCTGGCCGAAGAGGTTAGGGATGGCCCTGGAACGTTCGAGCCCTACGTCGGGGACGTGAATGACGCGGAAAAGCGCCGGGGCGTCATTCGGATCATCCGGGAGAAGTACGGCACGCTGGATACGCTAGCGTATGTCGCGGGAACGCTGGACAACCTGACGCCCGTGCATGACCTGGACGATGAGCTTTGGGACTATGTCATGGACGTGAATGTCAATTCCGTCTTTCGCATGGTGCGCGAGGCCCTTCCGCTCCTGGTGGATCACGCGGGCAAGGCGGCCAACATCGTCGTGGTCGGGTCTGTCGGCGGGCTGTACGGCTCGACCGCGGGCGCGGCCTACATCACCTCCAAGCACGCCGTCCTCGGCCTGGTGAAGAACCTGGCGTGGACCTACAAAGATCGCAACGTCCGTGTCAACGCGGTGAATCCGGGCTCCATCGCGACCTCCATCCTGGAGAACAGCATGCTCAAGTGGCCGGAGCGCGACCTGGTGCACGCTGAGGGCGTTCAGCTGTATACGGTCAAGAGCGCGGTTTCACTGAGCGGCGACGTCCTGGGGGACGCCGAGGATATCGCGCAGGCGATCTGCTTCCTCATCTCCGATGCCGCGAAGTTCATCTGTGGCGCAGAGCTGACCGTCGACGGCGGCTGGACCTCGTTCTGACAGGCTCCGGCCGGGGCGGTCGCCGGCACGCCCGTGCAGGGGGGGCCAACCGGTCGCCGGCGGTCATCGTCGAGCGGCGCTGGGTGGCATTGCACACCGAGACCTCCGAGGTTTCGAAACCTCGGAGGTCTTCCGTCTGGCGGTCACGAGCGCGATCAGGAAGTAGACGATCAGGAAGGCCCACGCCGCCGGCCAGGCGAGGCGGCCGGCCGAGAGAAACAGGACGCCGCCGATAACGAGGAGCATCACCAGCGTTTGGAGCAGCTGCGCGCCCACAAGACGCCCGGCCGGCCTGGCTCTGCTGGCAGGAGGGTCTGGCGTGCTCATGGAACCTCCTCGCTGTGCAGGAAGCTATAGCTTCTCCAGGACCACAAGATCGTCGCTCCAATCCGGGATGAACAGGCACCCGCCGTAGTAATCCAAGCTGCAGATCAGCGGCAGGTTGAGCTTGAGCGGGTCGGTCTCGGCCGGATTATTGCGTATCCCCGGCTCGGCGTCGCGCTTACCGGCGATGATGGTCGTGCGCCCGGTGGCCCGTTCCACCATGCGCACGACATGATTGTACGTGTCGCCGACGAAGACGTTGCCCGCCTCGTCCAGCGACAGGGAGAACGGCCCGTCGAAGCGCGCGCTTGGATCGCTGCCGAAGGTGGCCTCTAGCGCCAGGACATCGTCCAGCGCCGGGCCAGGCTCGCCGGTCCCGGCCACCCGCGACACCACGCCGCGACCGACCTCGATGTGGCGCACGCAGTAGTTCCGGCTGTCCAGCACGTAGAGATCCCCGTCCGGCCCCAGGCGCAGATCGTAGATCCAGTGGAAACGGGCCGCCGCGAATGGGACGGTCTCCCGCTGGAAGCCTGGCTCGCCGCTGCCCAGGACAGCCAGGGGCCGGCCGGCCAGATCGAGCTGCCAGACCCGGCAGCCCTCGATCTCGTGCGCCCACACGCTGCCGGCGCCATCATACACGCAGTTGCCGAGGTCCCGGAAGCCGAGCCGGCCGGTGTCGGCGAACAACTCGACCGCTCGTTCCGCAGGCCGGAGGCGGAAGATCTCGTTCGTGCCGTTGCTCGAAACCAGCAGCGAACCGTCCGGCAGCTCGGTGATGTAATGCGGATGCCGGATGTCGAACGGGATATGCACGCGGCTCAGGCCCTTGTCGGTCGCGCCGGCCGTCCAGAGCCACTCATCGTTGACAGTCAGGCGGCCCAGCCAGTGTTCGTTGTAGTGGAGGAAGTACCGCGCGCCGCTCCGGCCGTGGAAGCCGAAGTTGACGTAGCCGCGTGCCCACGGTTTATCCGGGGCGAAGTTGAAGATGTGTTTGATGCGCCATTGCATAATGATCCTCCCGTGCCCACCTGCAGCACGACCTTCAGCGCCTTGTACCACTTAGAACGGCCCGTAATGGATCCCGACCGCGATGCCCAGGAAGATCAGCGAGACCAGGATGATTTGGGCCCAGAGCGCGAAGGTCCAGCGAATCCACTTGGGATACCCCACGGCGGTCAGCCCCAGCGAGATCAGCAGCATTGCATTGGTCGGGTACGCCATGTTGGCGAAGCCGTCGCCCAGGCAGTAGGCCGTTACCGCCACTTGGCGTGTGACACCCACCAGGTCGGCGATGGGCAGGATGATGGGCATGAGCAGAAAGGCTTTGGCAGAGCCTGACGAGATGAACACCTCCAGCACGAGCGCCACCACGTAGATCAGGAACGTGCCCCCCAGTGGGCTCACGCCGGAGAAGGTCTGCGCAGCGCTGTGCAGGATGGTGTCCATGATGCCGCCGGCGGAGGCGATGTACTTGATGCTGGCCGCCATCAGGATGAGCGGGATGCCGGGCGCGATGCCGGCCAGGCCCTCCAGCATCGCCTTGCCTACGTTCCCGGCGCCCATGCCGGCAATGAGGCCGGACCCCACTCCGCCGATGATAAACAGCAGTCCCACGATCGGCAGCGTGAGATCGCTCAGGCCGGGCACCAGCGAGCCAATGAACGGCATGGCCATGATACAGACCAGGCAGATCGCCAGGAAGATGGTGGCCGCGCGCAGCCGCGGCGTCAGCTTCTGCATCGCTGTGACGTCGAAGCCGGCGTATTTGGCGCGCTCGCGCGCGTCTTCCTGGTGTACCAGCGACTTCAGGGGGTCGCGCTCGATGCGGCGGGCGTAACGCACCAGGAAGACGGCGAAGATGGTGTACACCACGACGAAGATGATCACCCGGAACCAGGCGCCAGAGAAGGCCGGCAGCTCGGCGATCCTCTGGGCGACGCCAATGGTGAACGGGTTGATCACCGCGGCCGAGAAGCCCATGTTGGTCGCCAGGATGCTCATCCCCAGCCCGACGAGCGAGTCCCAACCCAGGGCATAGCTCAGCCCCACCATGACCGGCACGAGGATGATGACCTCCTCGAGGATGCCGAACACGCCACCCAGCGCCATGAAGAAGAAGGCGATCACCAGCAGCAGGATGTACTTGCGCGTGGCAAAGGTGCGCACCAGCGCCTCGAGGATGGCGCGCAGGATGCCTCCCTTATCCATCACGCCAAACGACGCGCCGATCAGTATGATGAGCACGACGATCAGGAGCACCGTCGCCATGTCGGGGCCGATGGTGAACACCTCGAGCGGTGCAGTGAACCAGCGCCAGAAGGGGTAATCCGGCCTCGCCACGTAGTGGAACGAGTCGGCGGCGATCACCTCGCGGCCGTCCACCAGCGTGCGATCGTACGCCCCTGCGGGCACGACCTGGGTGAGGATTCCGGTGACCACCATCAACGCCAGCAGGATGAAGAACGATTGCAAGAATGCCTTGACGCCGATGCGGGCGCCAGCCTTTTCGTGCATGGTGCCTCCCCGCCGATTTCGCGAAGTATCAGGGACTTCGCTCATGTTTGTCCGGTTGTGGGGAACCAGACAGGTGTCGCGACCCTCTGCGGTTGTGAGGATTTTAGCACAACGCACCCCGCCGCGGCAAGCGCGCGGGGTTGCCAGCCAGGAACTCCAAACGTAACTATGTCCTTGCCGCAGGCAGCAAAGAAACCTCCCAGGTCGTGCCAACTTCCGGTTGGCCTGAGACCCGGGAGGTTTGATCAGCTCTTAGCGCAAACCAGTGCGCTCTGCCGGACAAGCAGGTCAGTTGTGCATCACGCCGCCGCTGCCGGCTCTTGACGAGACGGCAGAAGAATGGTAAGATACGTCTTGTATACAAGATAGATCATGCGAGGAGTGATGTATGGCGAACCGGCCAGATGGAAGACGCTTCTACGGCTCGATCACCGTCAGCGAGCGGGGCCAAATCGTCATCCCTGCGGAAGTGCGGCGCGATTTCGGCATCGAAGTCGGCGATAAACTGCTTGTCTTCGGCGACCTCGAACACGGGCTGGCGTTGGTCAAGGCTTCGGCGCTGTTTGAGAAGATGCCCGGGCTGCTGGCTGTGCTGGACCCCGTAAAAGACGGGTCATCATGAACGATAGGACGCGCAAGCGAGCGGTCAAGGTCCTCGCAGTTGTGGGGGCATCGGCGTCGGCTGTGTCCGTGGCCCTGCTCGGAGGGATCAAGAACATCGCCGGGATGATTCTGTTGTGCTCGCTTGCGGGGACGCTGGGGCATTTTGTCTTCACCTGGCTGGGCACGCAGCTGATGCGGCTCGAGAAACGACTGATGCTCGGCCGCCGCGGCGGTGCGGTCTACGCCTTTGGCAAACTGCCGGCCGAGGAAGCGGAAACGGCGGGCGGCAAAGGCCGCGCGCTGGCCAGGCTCTTCCAGGCGGGGTTCCCCGTGCCGGATGGGTGCATCCTGCTTCCCGCGGCGTTCGATGGGGATGAGCTGATCCCCGCGGCGTGGGAGAAGGTCCAGGGACAGTTGGCGCGCCTGCGGGGCGGGAAACAGATTCCATTTGCGGTGCGCTCTTCGGCCCTGAGCGAGGATTCGGCCATGGCTTCGTTTGCCGGCGAGTTCGAGAGCGTGCTGGACGTGCGCACGGACGACGAAATCCGGGCGGCGATGCGCGCGGTGCGTCTGTCGAGGCAGAGCGTGCGGGTGGAGGCCTACCGCCTGGCGCAGGGCCTGGCCGGAGCCGAGCCTGCCATGGCTGTCATCATCCAGAGACTGATCCAACCCGACTTTTCGGGCGTGCTGTTCACCGCCGACCCGCCGACCGGGAATCTGATGCAAATGACGAGCAACTT
>CAZMIS010000330.1:3097-5098 GCA_964566325.1 uncultured Anaerolineales bacterium | reverse complement strand
TGTCCGCGATGGTGAAGAGGTTCTCTGATGCGCTTCGTCTCTCGAGCTGAGGTGGCGCCGGTGTTCGCCGGCAAGCGGATAGTGATCGTCGGCTCCGGGCCTGGCGTGCTGGAGAACCAACCGGGCGAGGTCGACGCGCACGAGGTGGTCGTTCGGGTGAACAACTACAAGCTCTCGCCGGCCGCCGGTCGTCGCACGGACGTCTACTACTCCTACTTCGGAAACGCCATCCGCAAGTCCGCGGCCGAGCTGCAGCGCGACGGCGTCGACCTGTGCATGTGCAAGTGCCCGAACGCGAACGCGATTCGCAGCGACTGGCACAAGCAGCGCGGCAAGCTGGCCGGCGTCGACTTCCGCTGGATCTACACGCTTCGCGAGTCCTGGTGGTTCACCGAGACGTACGTGCCCGAGCTGGCCGAGTTCCTCGAGCAGTTCGAACTGCTCGGGAGGCGCATCCCCACCACCGGCTTCGCGGCCATCCTGACCGTGCTCTCGTTCGCTCCGGCATCCGTGAACCTGACCGGCTTCGACTTCTTCAGCTCCGGCGTGCACAACGTCGACGAGAAGTGGAAGCCTGGCGCTACCGACGATCCGGTCGGGCACGCCCCCGAGCGCGAGCTGGCGCTTCTCCGCGGCCTGGAGCTGACTCATCCCATCACCACCGACCGCCGGCTGCGCGCCGTGCTCCACCCATGATCGAATGGACCCAAGAGACGGAAAAGCGCATTGGGCGCATGCTGCAGATCGTCCTCGCCGACCCGGACATGCTGGCCATCCACCAGCGCTTCGGTGGTGAGGTCTTCCGCCGCTCGAGCATCTTTCACGAGCTGAAGAGGTTCCTGCAGACCTGCGAGGTCAGCGGCGACACCTGCCTGGAGATCGGAACGTGGAACGGCATCACCGCGGTGGTGCTCTCCCGGTTCTTTCGGCGGGTGGTGAGCGTCGATATCTTCCACAACCCGGTCCGCCACGAGATCCTCGAGCACCTGGGCATCCGCAACGTGGAGTTCGTCGACCTCGAGGACAACGCGCACAAGCGGCGCGTGGTCGAATCGCTGGAGTTCGACTTCGCCTACCTCGACGGCAACCATGCCGAGGACACGGAGCTCGATTGGAACCTGACCAATCGCTGCGGCCGCGTCCTGTTCCAGGAGTGCCTGCCGATGCAGCCTCCTGTCTACAACCTGGTCCGCCGGCTGCCGCCGGAGGAGGTGGTCTACGGCGGCGTGGGCCTGGCGCTCTGGAGAAAGCAGCGATGATCTTCGACTACAAGGGCCGGCTGTATCCCGAGTACCTGCGCAACGGGAACGCGTGCAGGTTCATCGTGCCGATCGCGCAGCAGTTTTGCGTGGGTGAAGGCGTGGACGTCGGGCCTGGCCGATGGCCGTTCCCGGGCGCTACGCCGGTCGACGTGGGCCCGGAGCACTCCGCGATGGCCCTACCCCCTGGCCCCTTCGACTACGTCTTCTCCAGCCACTGCCTCGAGCACCTGCAGAACCCGATCGCCGCGCTCGAGCACTGGCGATCGCGCCTGAAGCCCGGCGGCGTGCTGTTCCTCTACCTGCCGCACCCGGACATGGAGTACTGGCTCCCGCAGAACTGCCGAAAGCACCTGCACTCCTGGTCGCCTGGTCAGATCCGGCGCATCCTGATCGACCTCGGCTTCTGGGACGTCCTGGCCAGCGAGCGCGACCTGGCGTGGTCATTCTCCGTGGTCGGGTTCAACGGGGCGCGGCCCCTGGGGGCTTCTCAATGAGCGCGATGCGTCAGCGGATCGTCGACCTGTTCGGGCAGCACGCGCTGAAGCGCTCCATTCTCAGCATCCGCGAGGGCGGCGGCGTGATGGAGCACTTCCTCTCCGGCAAGGGCGTGCGCACCGCGCTCGAGATCGGCACCTACCGCGGCGTAGGCGCGGCGGAGATCTCGCAGTTCGTGGACCGCGTCATCACCATCGACCTGCACCACGGTCGCCTCGAGCAGCTGGGCGAGTCCTGGAATCGC
>CAZMIS010000330.1:0-2997 GCA_964566325.1 uncultured Anaerolineales bacterium | reverse complement strand
CGAGCTGCAGTTCATGGATATCTTCGCGCTATGGACCGATTCATCGAAGCCTTCCCAGCCGTAGCCGACGGCGACCTCATGCTCTGCCAGGAGCATGGCGTGGCCTACCAGCGCGACCAGACGGCGCTGGTGGACTACGGCGAGGAGTACTTCGACAAGTGCCGCGGCTACGAGGGCCAGGAGATCGCCGAGCGGATTAACGCTGGCCGCATCGAGTTCGTGCTCCGGAACTTCGGGCCGGGCCGCATGCTCGACGTCGGCGTGGGCTCCGGCGAGTTCATCAAGCGCCGGCCGCACACGTTCGGCATCGACGTCAACCCGGCGGCGGTGCGCTGGCTCCGCGAGGCCGGGCGGCTGGCCGACAACCTGGATTGCTTCGGCGCCTACTCGTTCTGGGATGTGCTCGAGCACGTGCCCACCCCCGAGGACTACCTGCGCCACTGCTACCTGCGCAGCTTCGTCTTCATGTCGGTGCCGATCATGTCCTCTCTTGATCGGATCCGCGAGTCGAAGCACTACCGGCCCGGCGAGCACCTGTACTACTGGACCGAGCGCGGCCTGGTCGAGTGGATGGCTTGGCACGGTTTCGCGCTGCTCGAAGCGTCCGACTTTGAAACGCAGGCCGGTCGCGAGTGCATCGTGTCGTTCGCCTTCCGGCGGTACCGATGGCCGGCGGCTGAAAGGATCGCTTGACAAAGACTAGCTGATATGCAAAATGGGCGCATCCGCCGGGAAGCGGACAACAAGTGGGCCCTAGTGAGCAGCGTGCGCGGTACTTGCCGTGTCTTCCCGGGCCCGAAAGGGTCACGCTGTTCACTAGGGCTTTTTTACGAAAGCCCATCATGGCAACGAAGCCCCAAGTCAAGGAATCCGAGATCTCCATCATGGAGGTTCAGAAGGGTCTGATGGAGTTCTGCATCCTCGGGAGCAGCCCTCTCATCATGAACCGCATGTCCCAGAAGGTCTGGTTTGAACTGCTCGCTCCGAAGGGTCGCAAGACCACGGTCGAGAAGGCATCGACCATGAAGCACGACCCGATTGCGGAGTTCCGCGCCTCGGTCTACCGCATGCCCAAGGACGACGATCCGACGGTGCTGGCCATCCTCCCGACTGCCTTCAAGGGGGCGATGGGAACCGCGGCGCTCGACATGCCCGGCGCCAAGCGGACGCAGATTGGCCGGCTGGTCTACGTGCACGGTGAGCTGCTGCCGGTGTACGGTGTCCCGAAGGTCTTCATGGCGGTCACGCGTTCGGCGGACATGAACAAGACCCCCGACATCCGCACGCGCGCCCTCGTGCCGGAGTGGGCGTGCAAGCTCCGGATCGAGTTCACGAAGCCCGTCCTGCGCGAGCAGTCGATTGCCAATCTCCTGGCCGCGGCTGGCTTCCAGTCTGGCGTTGGCGACTGGCGGCAAGAGAAGGGCTCCGGCTCGTACGGTTCTTTCCGCTTGGTGAGCGACGACGACCCCGACTTCGTTCGCATCTGCTCGACCCAGGGTCGCGATGCCCAGGTCCAGGCGCTCGAAGAACCGGAAGCCTACAACGACGAGACCAGCGAGATGCTCGCGTGGTTCGACGTCGAGATGAAGCGTCGCGGCTTCAAGGTGGCCGCATGAGAAGCGCCGAGCAAATGAAGGCGATCCGCGAGCGTCTGACAGACCTCGAACTGCAGGGCGGCGGTAGGCTCACGCCGAACGCTGTTCTGGATGACGCGAAGGATCCCGACAGCCCGCTGCATGACTCGTTCGAGTGGGACGATGAGAAGGCTGCGCATGCTCATCGGATCGAACAGGCCCGCGCGCTCATCACCAGCGTGCGAGTCGTTCAACGCACCGACAAGACCGCCGTTCGGGCTGTCTTCTACGTGCGCGACCCGAGCGCGGAGAACGACGAGCAGGGGTACGTCAGCACGAGCACGCTGCGCAGCGATCAAGACATGGCACGCGATGCTGTCGTCGCCGAGTTCACGCGCGTCGCCGATGCTCTCCGTCGTGCTCGTGAGATCGCCAAGGCGCTGGACCTCGGCGACGAAATCGAGGGGCTCCTGAGGTCCGTTGTCGATCTCCGCGAGCGCATTCAGCCGGCCCCGTCTGCGCAGCAGTGACTGGCATGGCAGTCCCGGATTGGCAAGGCGGGGCGTGGACGGGTAAGGCGACGCGATGCGGGCCTGGCCTGGATCGGCGCTGACTGGCGTCGCGCGGCACGGTAAGGCAGGCACAGCGAGGCCTGGACTGGCGAGGATCGGCACGGATTGGTATGGCAGCCACGGAAAGGCGCGGCGCGTAGTGGATCGGCGCTGCGGGGCAAGGCAGGCATGGAAAGGCTCGGACGGGTACGGCGTGTAGCGGCTCGTTGAGGCAGGCGGGGTTTGGCTGGGATGCTCGCGGAACGGCGTCGCCTGGAATGGACAGGCAGGCATGTCGCCATAGAATGGGGGGGCTCACAAGGCTCCCCCATTTTTCATTGCGATGGCCGACTTCTCCGCCAATGGCACCCTTAGCCTGACCGGCCTGGACGGCGTCCTGCGCACCCTGCAGGAGCTGCCGGCGGAGGTGGTCAGCAAGAACGGCGGCCCGGTCAAGTTCGCGCTGCGCAAGGGCGCGCAGGTCATCCTGCGGCAGGCAGCGCTGAACCTCGCGCGCTCGACCGACGTCCTCGGGACCGACGACTACGACAGCACCGGTTTGCTCCTGTCGGCGCTGGTGGCCACGCGCGGGAAGGCCCCGTACGGCGCGAACGGAGAGCGCTACCTGGTGCGCGTGAAGCGGCTCACCTACAACCGGCCTGGACCGAAGACGACCACGCTGGCCACCGCCAACCTTCTGGAGTACGGCTCCGAGAAGCAGCCGGCCGAGCCCTGGCTCCGGCCCGCGTTCGCCAGCTCGGCGCCGCAGGCCATCCAGACTATCGAGAAGGAGCTCCTGGCCGCCATCCAGCGGGTGGTGCGGAAGCTCGCACGCCAGAACGGAGCGCGCTGATGTTCCCACCGATCTACAC
>CAZMIS010000329.1:0-5147 GCA_964566325.1 uncultured Anaerolineales bacterium | reverse complement strand
TGTGATCAGTATGGGCGGGGAGGGACTCGAACCCACGACCTCACGGATGTGAACCGTGCGCTCTAACCAGCTGAGCTACTCGCCCTGACGGAACGGAGTATAGCATGCGGGCGTCATCTACGCAAAATCAACCGGTTGCGCTACAATAGCGGATCGATCAATGCTGCCGCAACGGGCCCCTGGGAACCGCGCCCGGCCGTAGATGGAGCTTGCATGAAGAGAAGCGTTTACATCGCTGGATTTGTCCTGGTTCTGCTGACTGCCTGCGTGGCGGGCGTGGTGGGAGGCCGGCTGCTGTTGGGCCGGCTGCAGCAGGACTTCGGCGCTCGTGAGGGATGGACGCCAGCAGCGCCTCCGGCGCCAACCGCGATCGCAGCCATTGGGGCATCGGACACGCCCCTGCCGGAGACCGTAGTTGCGCCCGCGGCCACAGCGACCCGGCCGCCCGCCACCGTGTTGGTCGTCCCGGCGCCGGTCACCGACCAGCCGCCGCTGCTCTCAACCGCACCCGAGCCCACCTGGACCGCGGGCGTCGCGCTGCCCACAAACTCCTTCGTGCCCTTAGAGGAACTGGACCCGGGCAATGGGACGGCGACGCCAGAGCTCAGCGCCACGCCGCTTCCTGCTCATCCCTACACGCTGGCGCGCTCTGTCCGCTATTCGAGCGGCGACTGCCCCGGCACCTACGCGCTCGGCACGGTGACCGATCGCAGCGGCAATCCGCTGCCCGGCGTGCGGCTGAGCCTGGTGGATGAGTACGGCAACGCGGCCACCGCGGTGACGAAGCCGGGGCCGGGCGATACGGGGCGCTATGACTTCCCGATGGGCGGCCCGCCCCGGCGTTTCTACATGACCGTGGTGGACGAGGCCGGTCGGGCGCTCAGCCCACGCGTCGAGATCCTCCACGATCTTCCCCCTCAGGAGGGCAACGGCTGCCGCTGGGTGGACTGGCGGCGCAACTGAGCCACGGGAGGGCTGACAGAGCTGCTCCTCAGGTTGCGCTCCGTTCGGTTGGCCAACCGAAGGTTGGCACACCGAAGGTTGGCCCTACGCTCAGGACGCGCGTTCTCAGCCAGATAATGAAACAGGGCTTCCCGCGCGGGAAGCCCTGCCTGATATGACCGTGGACGTGCACCCGAACCCTATGGATTCGGGTCGTACTTGCAGCGCTGCCCCTCGACGCCGTTGATGTAAATACACAACTCGACATAAGCCGCTCGCAGGAACAGGTCGGGGTAACCCGGTCCGATGATCGACCAGTAGTACTGCTCCGTATCCTTGGTCCACGTCACGTCGGGCATGTAGATCACGGTCATGAGCGCGATCCAGGGCTGCCAGTTCTTCTGCGCCCACTCGAACGCACGCACCAGGTACTTGCCCTTAAGCGCCTCGTCGATGCCTGCGCCGGCCCCGTGCCAGCGATAAGGGGAGTCCGCCCGGTCGTCCGTCGTCCAGCCGAACTCGAGCACGACCACGCGCTTGTCCTGGTCGCCGTAGCGCTCCATGATCCCGCGCACCTCCTCGAGGTGGCGGAATGCGAAGAAGCGCTCGCCGCCATACGGGACTTCCTTGGCGGCGGTCTCGTCGGGGCTGGTCTCGGGCGGCGCGGCGAAGCCCGCCGCATGCGCGCCCAGCATGTCGAAATAGCCGTCCGAATCGCCGCCCATGGCCTGGTACATCAATTCGTAGTACTTCATGTCGGGCATGGCGATGTTGGAGTCGGTGCCCGTCGGCGCCATGCCGGCCGTCACCACCAACGCAGCCGGGTCGATGCCCTTGATCGCGCTGTAGGCCATCTTCAGCATGCGCGCATAACCGGCCGGATCGGGGCGCTTGTTGCCCCACTCACGCGCCAGGTTCGGCTCGTTCCACACCTGGTAGGCCTCGATGCGTCCCTTGTACCGGCTCGCGACCGCGGCGACGAAGTCCGCGAAGTGCCCCGCGTTGTCCGGCGCATCGCCGGCCCAGAAGGGCTTATCCGGGTCCTGGCTCAGGCGCACGATCAGCCTGAGATCGTACTTCTCGACCTGGTCGACGATGCGATCCGTCTTGCTCCAATCATATTTGCCCTTGCCCGCACCCTCGATGTCCTGCCAGGAGAAGAGCTGCTTCACCCAGCGGAACCCGGCATCCTTCACCAGGCCCAGGTCGCGGTCGGCCACTTCCTCACGCCACCACATGAAGGCCTGTACGCCGAAATCGGGCGAGGACATGAGATCGCCCGGCTTGACCACCGCAGGCTTGGATGGGGGTCGTGGCGTCGGGCTGGGCGGCACGGGGGTGTCCGTCTCGGCCGCGGCTTTCGTCTCAGCCGGCGCGACGGTGGCTGCCTCCGGAGTGGCCGTCGGAAGGAGTTCCTGGGTGGCTGGAGCCGCGACGAGCGGCGTCTCAGCCGCCGTCGGGGTGTTGGTGACCTCCGGCCGGGGCGTCTTGGTGGGGGTGGGCGTCGCGGCAGACTGTGCCGGCGAACAGGACGCGAGCATGGGGCCCGCCACCAGTACGACGATCACAAGCAGTAGCGGCCAGAGCCGGATGGTGTGAGCCTCGTCTGCTCTCATGATGATGCTTCCTTGGTCATAGTGCTTATCTCGGCATGTTCTTGATGATGTCATACGCCGGGCGTCCCAGAATGCCGAACGCCCACTTCTCATCGTGCGCGGGCACCGATGTGTTGAAGTTCAGGTTCCATAGGAAGGCAACGCCGACCCAGCCCCAGCCCTTCATGATCTGGTAGGCCCGTGCGATGTACTCGCCCTGCTGTTGCTCGTTGTTGTAGGCGGCATACTCGTAGCCGGGCGCGGGACTGCCGGTCGAGGCCCACCCGAACTCGGTCGGCCACAACCGCTTGTTGCCGTCCCCGTATTTTACCATGATGTTGCGATACTGCTCCATCGTGTTACGGAAGTAGAACGATGAATCACTGACGTGGGAGGGCCGCGAGTAGTTCCCCGCCTGCCAGTCCTGCACCCTGGCGTCGGGCGGGTTGCCGAAGCCGCTGGGATGCACGCCGATCGCGTCGGACCAGCGCTTCAGCCCTGCGCGGTACATCTGCTCCAGGTAGGTCGTGTCGCGCACGGCCACGGGCGGCGGCGCACCGGTGGGGGTGGGCGCACCGCTGACGACGATGGTGCTGGGACAGGCGGCCTTGATCGCACGATACGAGACCTGCAGCAGCCGCACGTACCGCGCCGCATCCAGCTTCTCGTTGCCCCACTCATAGTGCATGTTCTGCTCGTTCCAGACCTCGATGGCGTTGACCCGGCCGCAGTAGCGGCCTGCAAACTCGCCGACGAAGCTGGCGTAGGTCCAATGATCCGCGGGGGGTCCGCCGACGCCCAGGTCCGCGCCCGCAGGACGGGCCCAGGCCGGGGCATTGACCACGCTGGCCAGGATCTTCAGCCCGTTGCCGTTCAGGTCATTGATCACGTCGTCCGGCCAGTTGCGCTGTCCCGGTCCGCCGCCCTCGAAGTCGGTCCAGCGGAGCTGGAACTTGACCCACTCGAACTGCAGATCTTTCAGCGCGCCGACGGCGCGGCCCCGGTCGCCCCACGGATCGATCTGCGCGCCGTAGCCGAAGAAGCCGGCCGTCGCCGTGGACTTCGGGGCAGCGGCGGCCACCGCCTTGGGCGGCGGCGCAACCTTGACCACCGGCAGCGCATCGATCGACCCGTTCGGCTGGACATACTGGCCCGAGATCCAGGCCGGCTTGCCGCTGACGCTGACCTGCAGCCACGAGCCGTTGTCATTCTTGCCCGTGACGGGGAGCGTCTGGCCCTCGGTCGTGCGGCCCGTGACGGTGTAGCCCGTACCCGGGCCGGTGCGCAGGTTGACGACGTTCCCGGTGACCTTCGCAGTCAGGTCAGGACCGTCGGCCAGGGGAGCGGGCAGTGCGTTGGCATGCACTTGAGGCACAGGAGCGATCATGCCCAGGAGCACGGTGGCGATCAACAGCAGGGTCAGGCGCATCGTTCGGGTGGGACGTGTCATGGTCTCCTCGATGAGTCGATCTTGGCTGGCAGCCCTGGCAGAGCCGCGCAGTCGCCAGTATAGGCTCCAACGCACGAACACCAGGCCACCGGCAGGGCCTGAGGGGGGGACATCATCACGGGGTGCCGGCGCGCCCGGGGGCGCGGGTTAGCAGGCGCTGCGGGCGCCGGCGAAGCCCAGCCGGCGCCCGCAGCGTAGTGATTCCCTTACTTGGGCATGGCCTGGAGGGCCGCGTAGGCCGGGCGCCCGGCAATGCCGAACGCAGCCAGCTCCTTATCCGGTGCGGTCAGGTTGTAGTTCAGGTTCCACAGGAAGGCCGGACCGACCCAGCCCCAGCCCTTCATCATCTGGTACGCGCGCACGATGAACTGGGCCTGCTCATCGGCGGTGTTCTGTGCCGCGTATTCGTAGCCCGGATGCGGGCTGCCGGTCGAAGCCCAGCCAAACTCGGTGGGCCAGATGCGTTTCGCGGAGTCGCCATTCGCGACCATGACCGCGCGGTAGCGCTCCATCGTGTCGCGGAAGAAGAAGCTGGGATGGTTCTTGAAGCTCGGCTCGGCAGGGTTGCTGTAGCCGAACTTGGCATCAGGCGGGTTGTTGTAGCCGCTGGGATGCGCGCCGACGGCATTGAAACAGCCCTTCGCGCCGGCAGCATACATGCGCTGCAGATAGACGAAATCGTCGATGGCGGTCGACCCGTCGTTGAGGCCGGTGGGAGTCAACGCGCCCGACACGACCACCATTCCCGGATCCTGGGCCTTGATGGCGTTGTAGGCGCGACACAGCAGGGTCACGTAGCGGCCCGGGTCGAGCGGCTCATGGCCCCACTCGTACCAGAGGTTCTGCTCGTTCCATACCTCGATCGCCTGCACCTTGCCCTTGTACCGTGCGGCGAACGCCCCGACGTAATCCGCATAGGTCCCCGGATCGGACGGGGGACCCTCCACGCTGAAGTCGGTGTTGCCCGGGCGGGCCCAATTGGGGGCCTTCACGATGCTGACCAGGATCTTGAGGCCGGCGCCCGACAGTTGATTGATGACATCGTCGGGGAAGTTCTTCGCGCCCGGCGCGCCTTCGAAGTCCTTCCAGGGGAGCTGGAACTTGACCCATCCGAAGCCCATGCTCTGCATCATCCCGATGGCCTGGCCGCGATCGCCGTA
>CAZMIS010000328.1:0-5170 GCA_964566325.1 uncultured Anaerolineales bacterium | reverse complement strand
CGGCGCAGGCGCGGGCATGCTGATGGGGCTCATCGTGTCGGTGTTCGCCGTGACCTTGCGGGCCGACCAGGTGATCACCGGCGTGACGCTGGTGGTGTTCGGGCACGGCATGGCCAATTACATCTACCGGCAGCAGTTCAGCTCGCTCACCGCGCGCACTTCCGGCCTGCCGCCCTTTGAGGTGCCCCTGCTCAGCCGGATTCCCGTGGTCGGCGACATCCTCTTCAAGCACGATGCCACGGTCTATATGACCGCCATCCTGGTGGTGCTGGTCTGGTATTTCCTGGAACACACGACGTGGGGCCTGAGCATCCGAGCAGTGGGCGAGAATCCGGCCGCTGGCGAAACGTCCGGGCTGCGGGTCGCCGCGGTGCGCTATGCCGCCACGCTCATCGGCACCGGACTGGCTGGGCTAGGCGGCGCGGCGCTAACGGTCGTGCAGCTGCGCATGTTCCGCGAGGGCATCATGGGCGGCCGCGGGTGGATCGCGGTGGCGCTGGTGATCTTCGCGCGCTGGAAGCCCGGGCTGGCACTCGTGGGTGCATTTCTGTTCGGCCTGGCCGATGCGGTACAATACCGCATACAGGCGCTGAGCCAGGTCGGTCGCGGCGCGGGCGCCATCCCGTATGAGTTCCTGCTGATGTTGCCATACATCCTGACCATCCTGGCCTTGCTGGCCCGTAGCAATCGCCGCGGGCAGGCCCAGGCGCCCGAAGTGCTGGGACGTGCGTACGCCAAGGGCGAGATGTAACTTGCCGCTGCGTCGAAACGATGGAGTGAACGACACATGACAAGAATCAACGAGTACCACAAACCGCCAAATCTGGCCGCCGCATTGACCCTGCTGGGCCGAAGCGACCCGGTGACGGCGCCGTTGGCCGGTGGCACGCACTTCCGGCGCTGGGGCGCCTGGCCCGAGGCCGTCGTCGACCTGGCGGCGCTCGGCCTCTCGGGCGTCAAGCGCGGTCAAGATGCCTGGGTGATCGGCGCAACGACAACCCTCGATCAACTCAGCGCTGCGGAGGACTTGCCGGACGCGCTTCGCCGCGCCGCGGTGCGGCAGGCGCCGCACAATATCCGGCAGCGGGCCACGCTCGGCGGTGCGCTCGCCTCGGGCGACTCCGGCGCGCTGCTCTCATGCCTGATTGCGCTGGACGCCCGGCTCATGGTAGAGCCCGGCGGGCAGCTCATGTCGCTCGACATGTACCTCCCCGTTCGCCGGGAGCCCGGCCACCTGATCACGGCCTGCTACCTTCCCCACGGGCGCACGTGTGCGTTTGCCGAGATCAGCAGGACGCCCGCGGATCTGCCGATCCTCGTGGTGGCGGTCGGCGCCCAAGTCGCGGACGGGCAGCTGCGCGGCACGATCGTGGCCGCCGGCGGTGCGGATCAGCCCATCGTGACCATGCAGGAGGTGGCGCGGCTCGTGGAGTCCGGCCCCGGCGTGGATGCGGACGCGGTGGCTGCCGTCACATCGCAGGCGCCCTGGCTGGACGATGCGCGGGGCAGCGCGGACTATCGCCGCGAGATGACGCCCATTCTGGTGAAGCGAGCCGCAATGGAGTTGCTCGCGGCAGCCGCGGAGGTGCCTCATGCAGGTTAATGTTCACGTAAACGGCCGGCCGGTCGTCCTGGAGGGCGGCGCCGGTGCGACACTGCTGGATGCGCTGCGCGGCGTGGGCTTCTTCAGCGTCAAGCGCGGGTGCGATCACGGCGAGTGTGGTGCATGCGCGGTGCTGCTGGACGGCAAACAGGTCAATTCGTGTCACGTGCTGCTGAGCCAGGCCGAGGGGTGCTGCATCCGCACCGCGGAGGGGCTCGGCGAGGTCGCGGAGCAGGGCTGGAAGCTCACGGACGGCCTCCACCCGGTGCAGCAGGCGTTCATCGAGATGGGGGCGGTGCAGTGCGGCTACTGCACACCGGCCATGCTGCTGGCAACGCAGGAACTGCTGGAGAAGAAGGGCTACGGTGGTCCTGAGCCGCAGCCGGTCACCGAGGAGGAAGCGCGCGAGGCCCTGTCCGGCGTGCTGTGCCGGTGCACCGGCTACGTCAAGCCAGTGGCGGCGGTCCTGAAGGCGGCCGCGAGGCTGCGCGGGGATGAACCGCCGGGCCCGGAGGCCGGCACTCCCATCGTCATGGATTTCACTCCGGGTGCGCCGCGCACGGAAGATCTGCCGGGTCCGGAACCGTCGGGCGGCACAGTGCCCCAGACGCGCGTCGATGCGCCGCCGGCCGTCATGGTTGTCGCGCCAGGCGATGGGCTCCAGGTGGTGGGCAAGTCGGTTCCGAAGCTGGATGCGGTCAAGCTGGCGCTGGGCAAACCCGCATTCACCGACGATCTGGAGATGCGGGGCATGCTGATCGGCAAGATCATGCACTGCCCCGTCGCGCACGCGCGCATCAAGTCCATCGATGTGTCTGCGGCGCGCGCGCTGCCGGGCGTGGCCGCGGTGCTCACCTACAAGGACATCCCCCGCGTGGCCCACTCCACCGCGGGCCAGACACATCCCCTGCCGTCCCCTCTCGACACCTTCTCGCTCGACAGCAAGGTGCGCTTCGCCGGCGACCGCGTCGCGCTGATCGCGGCGGAGACCGAGGAGATCGCGCTGCAGGCGATGCAGCTGATCGAGGTGGAGTACGAGGAATTGCCGGCGATCATCGATCCACGCGATGCACTGACGCCGGGCGCACCGATCATCCACGACGAGGAGGACTTCGTCGATTTCGCGGAGTCGGATCGGACCCGCAACCTCGCCGCGCACATCTTCGTCGACATCGGCAACGTCGAGCAGGGCTTCGCGGAGGCAGACTACATCTTCGAGACGGAGTATGTCGTGCCGAAGGTGCAGCAGGCGTCCATCGAGCCACACGTGGTCATCACGTACTGGGACGAAGACGACCGCCTGGTTGTCCGCTCGTCCACCCAGGTGCCCTTCCACGCGCGGCGCATCCTGGCGCCCGTCCTCGGCCTTCCCGTCAAGCGCATCCGCGTCGTCAAGCCGCGGGTGGGTGGCGGGTTCGGTGGCAAGCAGGAGGTGCTCATCGAGGATGCGGCCGGCCATCTTACCATTGCGACGGGGCGTCCCGTGCGGATGGAGTACACGCGCGAGGAGGAGTTTGTCGCGGCGCGGTCGCGGCATCCGATGCGCGTGCGCCTGAAGACAGGCGTCACTGCCGACGGCGTCATCACGGCCAATGAGATGCACGTGCTCTCGGACACGGGCGCGTACGGCTCGCACGCGCTGACCGTGGCAGGCAATACCGGTCACAAGTCGATGGCGTTGTATGTCGGCGATGGGAAGTACCGTGAGGATCCGAACATCCGCTTCACCGCCGAGGTGGTCTACACCAACACGGCGCCTTCCGGCGCGTTCCGCGGGTATGGCGTGCCGCAGGGGTTCTTCCCCGTCGACGTGCAGATGGAACGCATCGCGCGGGCGCTGGAACTGGACCCGATGACGTTCCGGCTGCGCAACGCGGTGCGGGCAGGGGAGGCCCAGCCCTTTTCCAAGGCGTGGTCCGAGGGCCGAGAGCCCGTGCCGGAGTTCATCCAGACCTGTGCGCTGGAGGAGTGCGCGACGCGGGGCGCAGAGCTGATCGGGTGGAACGCCAAGCGCGGCAGCGCAGAATGGCACACCGTGCCCGGGCGGCCCAACCTGCGCCGCGGCATCGGCGGCGCACTCGCCATGCAGGGCACGGCCATCCCCTTCATCGACATGGGCGGTGCTTCGCTCAAGATGAACGACGACGGGTCGTTCAACCTCCTGGTCGGTGCGACCGACCTCGGCACCGGTTCGGACACGATCCTGGCCCAGATGGTCGCAGAGACGGTCGGCTGCCGCGTGGAGGACATCGTGGTGTACTCGTCCGACACCGACTTTACGCCCTTCGATGTGGGCGCGTACGCGTCTTCGACGACCTACATCTCCGGCGCAGCTGCGACGCGCGCAGCCCAGCAGGTGGCCCAGCAGATCCGCGAGGTGGCCGCGGAGATCCTTGGTGAGGTGGACGTTCCGGACATCCGGCTGGCGGACCGCTGTGCGTGGGCGCCGGATGGCCGCGCCGTGACCCTGGAGGAGATCGCGCTCCAGTCGCTGCACCGGTCCAATCAGCGCCAGATCATGGCGGTTGCTTCGTTCAACTCACCGGTGTCGCCGCCCCCCTTCGCGGCCCAGTTCGCGGAGGTCACGGTCGACATCGAGACGGGCGAAGTGCGCGTCGGCAAGTTCGTCACGGTGATGAACTCGGGCGTGATCGTCAACCCGGTGGCCGCGACCGGCCAGATCGAGGGCGCGGTCTCGCAGCAGCTCGGCTATGCGCTGTGTGAGGAGATGCCGTACGACAAGGACGGCCAGCCGCTCATGCGCGACCTGCGGGATTACCATATCTTCGCCGCGGACGAGATGCCCGAGGTAGTGACGGAGTTCGTGCCGACCGTCGAGCCGACGCACCCGTTCGGCGTGAAAGCCGTAGGCGAGGTGCCGATGGACGGCGTGGGGCCGGCCATCGCCAACGCTATCTATGACGCCGTGGGCGCGTGGGTCAACGAGCTGCCGGCCACGCCGGAACGCGTCTGGCGCGCGATGCATCGCACTGACCCGCTCACATCTTGAGGCGGACGGCCGGTCCGCCGGCTACGTTCGCTTAACCGTCTCTTCGTCGGGAAATCACGCATCGTACGCAGCGCGCTATCGTGCCGTACGTGGAGCAGCATCGAGTCGTACCTGGAGTGATGATTGTGGTGTATCGCGTTGACATGCAGCCGATCGGGCGGCGGGTTGAGATCAAGCAGGACCAGACGCTGCTGGACGCAGCGCAGCAAGGCGGCGTCGACCTGACCGCCTTGTGCGGCGGAGAAGGGTGGTGCCACGGCTGCCGCGTGCGACTGGAGGAGGGGCAGCTATCTCCGGTGACGGAATCGGAGATGAAGGGCCTGACGGACGATGAACGGGCGATGGGCTTCCGGCTCGCCTGCCAGGCGCGGCCGCTGAGCAACGTTAAGATCGAGATCCCGCCCGAGTCGCTGGCGACCGCGCAGCGGCTGCAGATCGAAGGCCAGGAAGCCGCGGCCGCGGTCGATCCGATCGTCCAACAAGTGGACATAACGGTTGAGCCGCCGACCCTGCACGACCTGCGCGCCGACACGGTCCGGCTGCTGGATGCGCTGGGC
>CAZMIS010000327.1:0-5172 GCA_964566325.1 uncultured Anaerolineales bacterium | reverse complement strand
GGGAACGGTTCGAGTTGGCGGCGCTGCGCGGGACGCCCGTGGTGCTCAATTTCTGGGCGACGTGGTGTCCGCCCTGCCGCGCGGAGATGCCGGAGCTGGAGGCGGCCCACACGGAGCTGGCCGGCCAGGTGGCGGTGATTGGCGTGAACCAGGGGGAGTCACAGGCTGAGGTGGCTGCCTTTGCCCAGGGCATCGGCGTCTCGTTCCGCCTGCCGCTGGACGAGCGCATGGACGCCAGCCGGACCTACGCGGTGCGCAGCCTGCCAACGACGTTCTTCATCGACCGGTCGGGGGTCATCCGGCGCATCCAGGTGGGCCCCCTGACCGAGGCGACGCTGGCACAAAGCCTGCGCGCGATCTATCCCTGAGAGGCGGGCGGCATGCTTCCTGTGCTTCAGATCGGTCCCCTGGCGATCCAGACGTATCCGCTGCTGGTGGTGTTGGCGGGGTGGGCGGCCCTGGCAGTGGGCGCCCGTGCGGCCAAGGCGCTGGGCTTCGATGGGGACCACGTCTACAACGCGGGGCTATATGGGTTCGTGGGCGGGGTGATTGCGGCGCGGTTTGCCCACGTGATCCGTTTCTGGCCCGCGTACCGGTCGCAGCCGCTGGAGATCTTCGGGTTCAATACGACGGCGTTTCTGCTGTGGCCGGGCGTGCTGGCGGCGGTGGCGGTGGCGGGGTGGTACATCTATCGCCGGCGGCTGCCGCTGTGGACGATGCTGGATGCGTTTGCGCCGGGGCTGCTGGTGGGGCTGGCCATCGCGGCGACCGGTGCGCTGCTGGCAGGGCGCAATGCCGGCGCACCCGCCGATCTGCCTTGGGCCATCGACCTGTGGGGCGTGCGCCGGCATCCGGTGCAGGCCTACGAGGCGCTGGGGTTTCTGGCGGTGGCGTGCGCCGTCCTGCGGCGATTGAAGATTGAATATGGTGCCAGCTTCGCTGGCCCAAGATTGAAGATTGGCGTGCGCGGGGGGGCGGTGGCGCTGATTGCGCTGCTGGGCTGGGGGCTGGTGGTGTGGTTTGTGGAGGCGTTTCGCGCCCCGGAAAGCGTGGCAACCTTCGGCTGGCCGGCGGTGTTAGGCGGAGTGCGCGTGTGGCAAGTGGTAGGGTTGGGGGCGGCGTTGGCCGCGATGGCAGGGCGATTAAAGATTGAAAATTGAAGATTGAAGATTAGGGGTCTCTGGGGCGCCCGGCACTTGTCCGATCCGAAGGATCGTATGAGGGCCGGGCGCCTGGGTTTAAGAGGGCGGGCGGTAGTCGGCGGGGGTGTCGATGTCTTTGAGGACGTCGTCGGTGGGCCAGTCGACGTAAACGACATCGGCTTCGTGCTGGCGGATGATGGCGCGGGCGCCGGTGTCGCCGGTCAGCGCGGCGAAGGCGGCGAAGGCGGTGCGGTCGAAGAGGACGGGGTTGCCCCGTTGGCCGGCATGCCTGGGCGCGACGACGGGTGCGAGGGTCTCGCGGTGGCGCTGGATGAGGGCCGAGATGAGCTCGGGGGTGACCCCGGGTTGATCGGCCAGGAGGAACATGGCTGCACTGCAGGGCGGTGCAGCCAGGGCGCCGGCGGCGGTCTCCTCCGCGGCCGGCGTGGGGAGGGCGCTGTGACCTGGCCCTGAGGTGACCGCAGCCAGTCCGGCGCGCACGCTGCGGCTTTGCCCCGCGGCCCAGTCGGGCACGGCGACGACCTCGAGCCGGGGGTCGCCGGAGAGGCTCCCCAGGGCGGCTCGGACCTCATCCTCCTGCGCACCCACTGTGACGGCCACCCGGTCGATATCGGGGCAGGCTAACGCCTGCCGGACGACGTGGGCGACCAGGGGCAGGCCTTCCCACGGCAACACTTGCTTGAGTGAGCCATAGCGCGTCGCCGCGCCGGCGGCCAGGACCACGGCATGGACGCGGCTCCAGACTTCGCGGACGGGGTCGCCGGTCTGCGCTGCGCCGATGAGGACGCTGTCGACGCGCGGGTGGCGGAGGAGGTGACGCGCGGTTTCGCGCGCGGGCGATTGAAGATTGAAGATTGAAGATTGAAGATTGAAGATTGCGGCCCGCGTTCCCAGAGCCCCGTTCCCCAGTCCCTGATCTCCGTTCCCCGACCCCACGTCGCTCTTGTTGATGAACGGGATGAGGCGAGCGGCGGTGGGCACGTCCTTGGCGCCACCGAGGGGGTGGGCAAGAACGGCGGCCACCATGGCGGGGGTGACCGGGTCGCCCAGGGACGCGCCGGTGAGCGCCGCGACCCGCTCGGGGCGGTGGACGAATTCGGCGGTGAGGGGGCGGCCGATGACGTCCAGCCCGACGACGGGCACGACGATGGTGGTGCAGGCGGGGATCACCGGTTCGTGGCCGGCGGGGGCCTTGAACGGGAGGCGCCGGGAGCCGTCGGCCTCGATCACGATGACGTCGACCGCGGGGTGCGCGGCGATACGGTCGATGAGGGCGCACTCGAGCCCCTGGACCTTGTCCTGCTCCACCACGGTGCCGCCGGCGAGGAGGACGTGGCCGTGCTCGGCCAGGAGGCCGGGCAGCTGGGCCAGGAGGGCGCCTTCGCCCTGCAACACGAGCCGGGCGGGCGCGCGGGACATCTGCTCGACGAAGATCTTGGTGGTCATCGTGGTGACCACCTTGCGGCCCTGCGCCACGAGCTCGCCGGCCAGCTGGAACATCAGGGTGGTCTTGCCGCCGCCGCCCACCAGGGCCACGACGTCGCCGGGATGAATGTGGAGTGCGGTTTGGATCAGCATGGGCGGCACCGGTCCGGATCGAAGATTGAAGATTGAAGATTGAATATGAGCGGGCGGGTCATGCCAGCCATCGCAGCCCCTTGGGATAGTGGCTCTTGAGACGGCCGCCGACCCGCTTGGCCCAGCCGATGCCGAAATTGTCGACGGTGACCAGCGTCCAGCCATCCTCCCCGGGATCGTCGACGGTCTCGCCGCGCAGGTAGGCGTGGAGATGGGGGTCAGCGGCCGCGAAGTTGGCCGCGCGGCGGACGGGGGCGTCGATTGAAGATTGAAGATTGAAAATTGAAGATTGCGCGTCGGACTCGTGGTGCGCGGCGCGGGCGCTATGGAGCGCCAGGGCGAGCGCGTGGCTCGGCTCGAAGCGGTCGCGTTTGGCCTCGCCCAACCACCAGCCGGGATGCAGGAACCGCAGGCCGGCCAGGTCGGCGTGCCCCGCCCCGGCGGGGCCCAGGCCGGGGGGTAGCGCGTACACGTACGAGCCCACCAGGGCCAGGTCGCGGCTGTCGTGCCGCGCCGTGCCAACCGGCAGGCTGTCCAGGCCGGCAGGCGTCAGCACGTCGCGCAGGAAGGCGTCGAGCAGCGCGCGGGCCGGACGCGGCAGTGGTTGAAGGTTGCAGGATGCAGGTTGCAGGTTGCGCACCGGTCTCACGGTGCGCGGGTCTCGTTGCAGGAGGGCGGCGAAGTGGCCTTCGCCCGGGCCGGTGTGGGGCCACAGGCGGACGCAGTGGGCGAGGTCGGGACGCTGCAGGTTGTCGGGCAGCCAGTCGGGGCGGCCGGGGCTGAAAATTGAAGATTGGGACGCTGGCGGCGGGACGAGGCTGAAGTCGGGATGCAGCTGCAGGAAGCGGGCGATGGTTCCCTCGTCTTCCTCGGGCGCGAAGGTGCAGGTGCTGTAGACGAGACGGCCGCCAGGGCGCACGAGCCGGGCCGCGTGTTCCAGGATGCCATCCTGCCGCGCGGCGCAGCCGGCGACGAGCGAGGGCGACCATGCGCGGCGCGCAGCCTCGCTGCGGCGGAACATGCCTTCCCCCGAGCACGGTGCATCGACCAGCACGGCGTCGAAGAACCCGGGCCAGCGCCCGGCCAGGCGCTCGGGCGTCTCCGTCGTGATGGCTACGTTGGTGGCCCCCCAGCGCTCCAGGTTGCCGGCGAGCTCCCAGGCGCGCTTGTGCACGACCTCGTTGGCGATGAGCAGGCCTTCGCCCTGCATGCGGGCGGCGATGTGCGTGGCCTTGCCCCCGGGCGCGGCGGACAGGTCGAGGATGGTCTCGCCGGGCTGCGGCTGGAGTAACCCGACGGGCGCGAGGGAAGCGGGATCCTGCAGGTAGTAGAGGCCGGCCGCGTGGTAGGGGTGCTTGCCGGGACGGGAGTCGCCGGCCAGCAGGTACGCTTCGCCGGACCATGGAATCGGCGCGAGATCGAAGGGCAGCCTGGGCAGCAGATCGGCCGGGGTGGCCTTGAGGGTGTTGACGCGCAGGACGGTGGCGGGCGAGCCGGCGGGCGGGTCGGCGTAGGCGGCGAGGAACGCGGGGTAGTCGGCGCCGAGGAGGGCCTGCATGCGCGCGAGGTAGGCGGGGGGGAGGGCGATTGAAGATCGAAGATTGAAGATTGAAGATTCTCCTTCGGGTGTGCGCGCTAGAGCGGCATGGCGCAGCCGTCGGCGCGGGGGTCGCTGCCGCCGGTCAGGACGCCGGTGGCGGGGTCACGCAGGATGACCTGGCCGCGGCCGAACAGGGCGCGCGCGTGGCCGGTGACGAGCTGGACCGGGTGGCCCATGGCCTGCAGCGCGGCGAGTGTTGCGGCGGGGATGCCTTCCTCCAGTGCGACGTCGCCGGCCACGCCCGCGGGGGTGGCGGCGCCGGGGTCGGTGATGCAGAAGCGCGGCCGGTCGAGCGCGGCCTGGGGATCGGCCGCGTCGTCGATGAGCGCGCACGCCACCTGCACGTGGCCCTGGGGCTGCATGAAGCCGCCCATGACGCCGAAGCAGGCGTAGAGGGGGCCGGCGTGCCCTGGGCCGACGTGCCCCGCCGGGGCGGGGCCTGGGTCGGCCCCTACGGTCTCCCCGGGTGGGCCGACACGTAGGTCGGCCCCTACGGTCGGGCCGCCGGCCCATACGGAGGCGGGCTCCGCCCCGGGGGCCCAGTCGAGCGTGGCGAGGGCGGGGATGATGGTGTGATACGGTCGCTTGCGCGGCGCGAGTGCGTTGGGGTGCTCGGGATCCAGGACGAAGTTGTGGCCGCGGTTCTGCAGGGTGAAGCCTCTGCCCTGTGGGACGATGCCGGTCCCGAAGCCGGCGTAGTTGCTGTTGATGAACGAGCACGCGTTGCCCTCGTCATCGACCACCGAGAGGTAGACGGTATCGGAGCCACTCGTGGGGCTGCCGCGCTGGGGGTCGATGGATGCGCGGCGGGGGTCGATGAGCCGGCGGCGG